>DASSXA010000343.1:0-3170 GCA_035704315.1 Gaiellaceae bacterium | reverse complement strand
TCGCGCCCAGCTTGGTCAGCATCGTCCACCCCCTGGAGTCAGCGGCGTTCAGGCTGCTGGAAGCATAAGAAACTCAGCGCTGAGCCGCTAGGCGCGCGATCTCAGGACGAAGGAACCCAGACGAGCCGGGTCTCGACCACCTGAACGTCCGTGGCTTCAAGGCGTATCGCGACCGTCTCGATCTCGGCAGCCTTCGTCTTCCAGCGCTCGTCGATCTCGGCGACCTCGTCCAGGAGCTCCTGTTCGAGCTGCTCTAAGTCGTCTGCCGCCTGCTGCGCGCGGTGCTCGGCGGTCTCCTTCCGCTGAGCCGCGCGTGACGACATGCCGTGCCGCGAGGACAGGCTGCCCGCGGCCCGTGCAATCGAGCGCGTGTTCCGGCGGCCGCCAAGGAGCGCGCCGAGCACTGCGCCGGCGCCGGCGATCAGCTCGTTCGCCTGGTACGAGCGCTGCCCCTCTTCGAGCTCCTCGACGCGGCGCTTCGCAAGCTCGAGGGCAGCTTGCAGCCGCTCCTGCTTGGCCTCGAGCCGGTCCTTCAACTTGGCGGCCTCTTCATCGGCCTTCGCCTGCGCGGCCTCGTCGCAGCGCGCTGCGAACTGCTCCTCGGGCTCACCGGGCCGTGACGTCAGTTTCAGCGGCTTACAGCGATGGAGCTCCAGCGGGCGGCTGCGGACGAGGCGTTGCCGAATCTCCTTCTCGGCGCCGGAGAAGAACGCGCTCTTGTCGAGCGGCGCCTGCGAGAGGACGTACGAGGAACCTGTTGGGGCCGCGTCGGCGAAATCGCGATCCTCGTAGTCGACGATCGTTTCCGAGTCGAGGTCGAGGCCACCGTCCAGTGGGCCGTAGACGGCTTCGAACTCCTGGCTCTCGTCGACGCCGGCGGTGGAGTCGTCGTAGCGCAGGCTGACCCGCGCGGCAAGGAAGGCACGAAGACGCGTGGCGCCGGCGACAGCTCCGATCTGCGAGGCCCAGGCCGCCGCCGGGTCGAGGTACGAGACCGCCACACCGGAAGCCACGCTCGGCGTGACAGGCGTTGCGTCGTCGCCAACTTCGGGGGCCTGCTGCGGACGCGCTGGCTCGGGCGCCGCCTCCACCTCCGGCCGCGGCGCGTCCTTCATCAGCGTCTCGATCTGCTCCTTCGTCAGCGGGCCGCGCAGGTACGACATCGCCCAGCGGGTCATGAAGAGCGCAGGCGTCGCGCTCTTTGCGCTGACGAACAGGAACTCCCGTTTCTGGAGGCCGCCGATCGCTTCATCGAGCGCCCCCACGTCGGTCGAGCCGGCCGCGGACCTGAGCCCCTCGAGCACGCGTGCCTTGTCTCGCTCGGTCTGCAGGCGTCCGACGAGCCAGGTGCCCGCGTTGGACATCGCCTTGTAGTCGAGGTCGACCGGGTTCTGGGTCGCGAGCGCCATACCGATGCCGAAGGCACGCCCCTGCTTGAGGATGGTCAGGATCGGCTTCTTCGCCGGCGGCATGGCGGTCGGCGGGACGAAGCCAAAGACCTCGTCCATGTACGCGAGCGTGCGCAGGTCGGAGGTGCCCGGCTGGCCGCGCATCCACGTGACGAGCTTCGAGAGCACGAGCGTCACGACGAACTGGCGCTCCGCGTCCGAGAGATGGGCGAGGTAGACGATCGCGCAGCGCGGCTTGCCCTCCGGAGTGCGCAGCAGCGTGCCTGGGTCGAGCGGCTGTCCGGCGCCCCACGCTGCGAACGACGGCGAGGCGACGAGCGCGTTCAGCCTGAGCGCCAGCTCCGTGCGCTCCTTGGGCGGGAAAAAGGCGTCGACGTCGAAGACGCCGAGCTTCCGTACCGGCGGCGCCTGGATCTGTCCGATGAGCGTCCCGAGATCGAGGTCCTGACCGGCGCGCCAGGCGTTCTCGACAAGGTTCGCGAGCAGCACGTGCTCGCGGCTCGAGAGTGGATCTGCCTCGATCCCGACGAGCCCGAGCAGACTCGTCACCGTGCCTTCGATCTCGTCCCGCAGCGTTTCCGCCTCCGACTCCCAGGAAAGCGGAGGCGCCTTCAGTGACCCGACGACGTTGAGCGGGATTCCCGCTGCCGAGCCTGGGGTGTAGACGGCGAAGTCGGCTGCCTGCCGCAACGCCTGGATTCGTTCGGCGCCGAGACCCTGCGATTCGAGTCCCGATCTCCACACCTTCGACGTCTTCTCCGCGAACTCGTCCAGGGACAGTCCCTCACTGCGCGCGTCGTCCTCATTGACCCACGGGCGGAAGCTCGCCGCCGAGAGGTCGGGAAAGGTGAGCAGCAGATTGCCCATGTCCCCCTTTGGATCCAGCACGAGGCAAGGGATGCCGGCGAGGAGCGCCTCCTCGATCAGAACCACGCCGAGCCCGGTCTTTCCCGACCCTGTCATGCCGACGATCGCGGCGTGAGTCGTCAGGTCGCCCGACTCGACTGTCAGTCGATCGGGCCCGGGCTTCCCGGTCTTGTCGAGGCGGAAGCCGAGGAGGAGATCGGCCACGACGTGAGTCTAATTCGGGGTCGTCGAGCCGCTCTCGAAGACACAAGTCCCCGCGGATCCGAAGATCTGCGGGGACTTGATGGGGCGATGATACAGCGAAGGCGAACTGTGTCAAGGCGGTGACGCGAGGCGTCCTCCGATCGTCGCCGACCGGCGACTCGGTAATCGTCCCGCCGGAGGATTCCGACCCGTGTGAGGGCTGTCGAGCATCCGCCTTTGATGCTCGAGCACGTGGCCCGGTTGGTCGTGAAGCACCGCCTGCTCGTCACCGCCGCCTGGATCGGTCTCGTCGGCTTCGGCCTCTTTGCGACGACCCGACTTTCGAATCGTTGGCTGGAGCAGTTCTCGATCCCCGGCTACTCGGCGTACGAGGCGAACCAGCGTGTCCTCCGGACCTTCGGCAACGGCGCCCAGGCTCCGAATGTGGCGGTCTTCCACTCGGCCGGTGATGTCACGAAGGCCGCGGGACTCGGCGCAAAGCTCGCACGCTTTGAACGCGAGCACCCCACGATGCGAGTGAGCTCCTACTTCAACACCGGAAGCCGGGCATACGTCTCACGAGACGGCCACACGACGTTCGCCGAGTTCTACCCGCCCGGGCAGGAGGGTTTCTCCGCGGAGGACGACCTGGGCCTCGTCCGCGATGCGATGAGCGCCGCCGCGCCGCCCGGCGTCAGCGTCCACGTCACG
>DASSXA010000286.1:0-3738 GCA_035704315.1 Gaiellaceae bacterium | reverse complement strand
TCCCACGACCGGTAGTTGTGCTCGACGATCCCCTCGCGCTGCTGCTGCTCGGTGTACGAGACGTTGAAGTCGAAGTTGAAGTCGCTGCCGAGCGAGGACGCCCACGGAAACGTCCACCCCATCCGCTGCTTGTACGACTGGATCGCGGCGATTGGAGCGCGCGACACCGCCGTCATCGCGACGTCGTGATGCTCAAGGTGGACGACGAAGCCGTTGAAGCCGTCCGCGATCGCCGAGCAGGCCGGGCAGCCGGTCGTGTACTCGGGCCCGAACATGAAGTGGTACATCAGAAGCTGCGAGCGGCCGTTGAACAGGTCCACGAACGAGGCGCTCCCGTCGTCCGTCCCGAAGCGGTAGTCCTTCTCCACTGGAACCCAAGGGAGCTCCTGCCGCTTCCGGGCGAGCTCGTCGCTGCGCCGGGTCAGCTCCTTCTCTTTCTCGAGCAGCTCGAGCCGTGCCGCAACCCACTCTTCACGTGTTCCTGTCCTGTGGTTCGTCATCTCTCTCCCTCTTCTCTCGCTCCATCCTGACGACCTTCCTGCGGGCCGAGGGCGGGCTCGAACGCGGCGGCGTAGCGCTCGAAGCGCGGCTGCCATGCGTCGGAGGCAGGCTCGAGGCCGGCGAGGCGGTCGAGGCAGATTTCCCAGCCGGCGGCGTTGCGAGCGGCCGAGCCGGCCGGTAGCTCGTCGACGAGAACGAGGCGTGTCCCGCCCTGCTCCGGTGAGAGCTCGAAGCGCAGCGTGTCTTCGCCCCAGGTGAAGGCGAGGAGGTTTGGCTCGTCTACCTCGAGCACCTCGCCCGTGAGGGTCATGTCGATGACATCGGGCGGGAAGGGGAAGGTAATGGCTGCGCCGACCTCCCATCGTCCTCCCTCAACGATCACGTCGGAGGGGAACCAGGAGTGAAGTTGCTCGCGCTCGGTCAGCGCCAGCCAGACGACCGTCGGCGGGTCGGGAAGGTGGCGTTCGAGCCGCATCGCGGGGCGCGTACGGTCAGTGAGCAGGCTTGCGTCGGTCATGTCGTCCTCCGTCGGTCGAGGTGGTCTTCTAGGCGGTCGAGGTGAGTCGTCCAGAGCTGGCGGTAGGACGCCAGCCAGTCGTCGAGCTCTGCGAGCGGCTCCGGCCGGATGCGATACAAACGGCGCTGCGCTTCGGGGCGAACCTCGACAAGCCCCGCGTCCTTGAGGACGCGGAGGTGTTTGGACACGCCCGGCTGACTGAGGCCAAGGCGGTCGACAAGGTCCCCGACGGGCCGCTCACCGTCGCGGAGCAGGTCGAGAATCGCCCGCCGGCGCGGCTCGGCTAGCACTTCGAGCGCAGCGAATTGCTCCATGGGCAGAAATATGCCATATCAGTTATATTTCTGTCAAGACATACTCACCCAAAGCAGGCCTATCGAAACGCTGCCGAGGCCCTGACCGCGTCCGAGCACTGCGAACGCTACGAGGTCTCGCGCTGCAGCGAGGATCCGACCCAGCATGTGGTTCGGATCGAGTGGGACTCCGAGGGGGGACACCTGTCCGGCTTTCGACAGAGCCCAGAGTTCCGCCCATAGCCGCCAGATTTGCTCCGGCGCTGCGCTCGTCTCAACGCTGTGCTCATTCGCCCACATCGTGACCTCCTCGTGACGTACCGCATCGATCATGCGCCGCGCGCACTCCCTGCCGCACTTGACGTCCCCCTGCGGGGGGACATGAAGTTCCTCCTTGGGAGTGTTTCGGAGGGCGGGTAAGTGCGCCTACCGTGACTGCATCACACGAGAAGGAGAAATGAGCATGACGGCAATCGCTGCGCTTCCCCTGCTTGCAGACCAGGATTGGGGCCACGGCTGGTGGCCCATCTGGCCGCTCTTCTGGGCGGCGCTGATCGGTCTCACGGTCTGGCTGATCGTGAGGCGGCGCGACCGGCGCGCCGATCCGCTCGACGGAGCCCGCGCGGTCCTTGCGGAACGATTCGCGCGAGGCGAGCTCACCGCCGAGGAATACCGGGCGCGCCTGGGAGACCTGCAAGGCGACGCTCGCTGAACCTAGCCAGCAGTCAGAGGACGAGGGTTGACATGCCCCGTCCTCTGATCGTTGGCCTCAGGCTGTGTCAGGGACGCCCTGCAGCATGTCCACCGAGCGGTGTCGCGGCCGAGGCCGTTCACTGAATCGACAGGCAGCCGCCGAGCGGCGGCTCTACGTCTCGTATGCGGGATGACCGGGTAGTGCGGTGAGCTCGTACACGTTCCCGTCTGGCGCGCGAAAGTGCGACCAGGACGATCCGGCACCGGTGCGAATCGGGCCGATGAACTCGATGCCGCGCGACTCCAGCTCTGCTCGAGCGACTGCGACGTCGTCGACGAGGAACCCGACCAGCGGTGCGTCCATGTAGCTCTCGCCGGTCGTCGGGTCAAACACCTCGATCCGATCTCCGCTGGCCAGATCGAAGACGGCCAAGCCTGGGTCGTCGCGAGGGGCGACGCCGGTGATGTCGAGGAAGAACTCGCGCATCTCGTCGAAACGCTCGGTTCGCATGCCGAGCCAGACAATTCCTTTGATTCTCATTGCGCTCCTTCGTCCCGGTGCTCGCCGTCAGAGCCTAACGTCGGTTTCCGCGTGGTCGGGCCGACTACCAGGTTGGCGCCTTGCACCAGGCCTCGAGCCGTGCAATCGCCCGCGTAAGCTCGCCTTCCGAGACGGCGTGGGGCTTGGCGTACTCGACGAGCGGAACGCGCGGGGAAGGATCGACCCCCGCAAGCGCCATCAGAACGTAAGCAATCGGTAGCGAATGCGCGACGACGAAGATGGCGCGCTCCGGGCGATCGAGGATCGTCCGAAACCCGGCCGCGTAGCGAGCGACGAGCGTCTGCCGTCGTTCGCCTCCGCCCGGAGGCTCGGCCGCCGAGTCGTTCGCGAGCGCCCAGGCAACGTAGGCGTCAAGCGGGCCGCCTTCATAGCTGCCGTAGAGCGGGTCGTTGAGCTCGGCCAGCACGATGCGTCGAACTGATCTCTCCGCGAGGGCGATGTCCGCGGTCTCGCGCGTCCGTTCGAGCTCGGACGTCACACAGAGGTCGATGTCTTCGCCGGAAATCTCCTCCGCGAGGGCGTGCGCCTGTGCTGCGCCGCGCTCGCTCAGAGGGCAGCGGACGTCGACCTTCCCAGTCGCAAGCCCTCGAGCGCCGAAGACACTTTCTCCGTGGCGGACGAGAAGCGCTCGCTCCATTCGAGTGCTTTTACTTCAGCTGACGTCTGCTGCGACCAACAGGTCGCCGCCGGCCTGGTGGACGGACCGGTTCGTGAGGCGAACGCTCTCGGCGACAGATGCGACGCCGAGGTCGCCGACCGCCTCGACACCGGTCCCCATGATGGTCGGCGCGATCCCGACAACAAGACGGTCGACGAGCCTCTCGGCGAAGAACGATGTGATCACGCGTGCGCCGCCTTCGACGAGCAGCGAGCCAACCCCGAGCGCTCGCAGCGTCTGAAGTGCACTCGAGAGGTCGACGCCGCGTGGGCCTGCGTCGACGACGTGGACGCCTACAGCCCGCGCCCGAAGGACCGCGCGGCGCTCCTCGCTCGAGGACGACGTCGTCAGCGCGACGGTTCGGGCCTGGTCGTCGAAGACCTGCGCCGTCGACGGCAAGCGCAAGGTCGAGTCGAGGACGACCCGGAGCGGCGACGGCCCGGGGGCCATGCGCACGGTCAGCTGGGGATCGTCGATGATCGCTGTCCCGACGCCGACGAGCACGGCGTCGCAC
>DASSXA010000284.1:0-2262 GCA_035704315.1 Gaiellaceae bacterium | reverse complement strand
GAGACGTTGGCACCGATCGCCGAAGCAGGCGAAGAAGGGAGGGTGAATCGACCGCTCATCCGCGCCCTCGGCGAGCACGGCCTGCTCGCCCGGGTGTTCGGAGGCTCGGCCACGGAGCTGTGCGAGCTGCGCGAGGGACTGGCTCACGGCTGTACCGATGCAGAGACCGCGCTCGCGCTCCAGGGCCTCGGCGGGCATCCGATCCTCCGCGCGGCGCGACCGCAGATCAGCGACGACTGGATCCCGCGGCTCACCGCCGGAACGGCAGTCGCGGCCTTCGCGCTCAGCGAGCCGGAGGCGGGCTCCGACGCCGCAGCACTCACGCTCCGCGCCGAGCGCGACGGCGACGGCTTCCGGCTGACCGGGACGAAGATGTGGATCTCGAACGCGCCGGAGGCGGACGTCTATACCGTCTTCGCCCGAACCTCGGAGAACGGCGCCCGCGGCATCACGGCCTTCGCCGTCCCCGGAGACAGCGACGGGCTCTCCGGCGAGCCGGTCGACCTCCTCTCTCCGCACCCGATCGGGCGGCTCGACTTCGACGGCGTCCAGGCCGCACCGGAACAGGTCGTCGGGGACGTGGACGGCGGCTTCTCGGTGGCCATGCAGACGCTCGATCTCTTCAGGCCGAGCGTCGGCGCGTTCGGCGTCGGGATGGCCCAGGCGGCACTCGACGCCGCGCTCGAGCACGCCGCGCGACGGGAGGCCTTCGGGCGGCGGCTCTCCGACTTCCAGGCCGTCTCCCATCAGCTCGCTGAGATCGCCACGGAGATCCAGGCCGCTCGGCTACTCGTGCGCGACGCGGCGGCCATGTACGACGCCGGCGTTCGCCCGGTCCGCAAGGCGTCGGCGATGGCGAAGCTCTATGCGACCGAGGTTGCCCAGCGCGCCGTCGACGTCGCGATCCAGGTCCACGGCGCCAGGGCGCTCGAGAAGGGGCACCTGCTCGAGCATCTCTATCGCGAGGTCCGCGCCCCGCGAATCTACGAGGGCGCTTCGGAGGTGCAGCGCGAGATCATTGCCCGGGAGCTCTTCCGATGAGCAAGGAGAAGTCCCTCACCTACACGAGCTACCTCGCGCTCGACGAGGTGCTCGGCGCGCAGCGACCGCGCTCCGACGAGCACGACGAGATCCTCTTTATCGTCGTGCACCAGGTCTACGAGCTGTGGTTCAAGGAGCTCCTGCACGAGCTCGCATACCTGCAGCGCTCGCTCGAGGAGGGTCGCACCTCGCAGGCGCTCTTCACCTTCAAGCGGATCCTCACGATCCTGAAGCTCGTCGTTGCACAGATCGACGTCATCGAGACGATGACGCCCGTGCAGTTCCTTGGTTTCCGTGACCGGTTGGAGTCCGCGAGCGGATTCCAGTCGGCGCAGTTCCGGGAGCTCGAAGCTGTGCTCGGCCGGCGAGATCCTCGCGTGCTGAACGCGTACGAGGAAGGCGGCGAGGACTACGAGCGGGTCGCCTCGGCGATGAAGCGGCGCTCGCTCTACGACTCGTTCCTGCAGTACCTCGCCGGGCAGGGCTATCAGGTGCCGACCGAGCGCCTGGCGCGCGACGTCACGCAGCCATCGGAGGAGTCGGACGGCGTTCACGCCGCGGTTCTGGCCGCGTACCGGGACGACGGCGAGGCGGCGATGGTGTGCGAGCGGATGGTCGACTTCGACGAGGGCTTCCAGGAGTGGCGCTATCGCCACGTGAAGATGGTCGAGCGCACGATCGGACAGCGCGTCGGGACGGGTGGCTCTCCGGGCGCGGCCTACCTGCGGAAGACGCTCAACCAGCCGTACTTTCCGGACCTCTGGACGGTTCGCAGCGAGCTTTGATCCCGCCTGAAGAGCTCGCAAAGCACTACTCGGCCTTTCGCGTGTCCGAGCGGCTGCTCCTGACCGGCCACTCCCACCAGGCCTGGCCGGACGTCGGCCGCGACGGAGTGACCGAGGCCTGGGACGACGCCGCACGCCTCACCGACGAGAAGTGGGAGCGAGCGTTCGGAAAGGCCGATCGTGTCCGCGACGGGTTCCGGTCGCTGCTCGGAGAGCCCGGCGCCGAGATCGCGCTCGACCAGAACACGTTCGGTCTGATCCTGCGCTTCCTTTCGGCCCTCGATCTGCGCCGCCGGCCGAGGCTCGTGACGACTGACGGCGAGTTCCACACGCTCCGGCGGCTGATGGCTCGGCTCGCTGAGGAGGAGCTCCTGGACGTCGTTGTCGTGCCGGCCCGGCCGGCGGGGACGCTGGCCGAGCGCCTCGCGGCCGAGGC
>DASSXA010000262.1:0-2137 GCA_035704315.1 Gaiellaceae bacterium | reverse complement strand
GCCGAGCGCGTCGGGCTCGGAGCCCTCGCGTCACTGCTCGTCTTCGGCGGCGGCCTCTGGCTGCATCGGCGATTCGGGCCGGTGCACTCGGCATACGGCGCCGTCGGCGCGGGGATTGCCGGCGGTTATGCGACCCTCGTCGCCGCGGCGGCGCTCTACGAGCTGGTCTCGGACCTCGGCGCCCTGGCGATCGCAGCCGGAATCGCAACGATCGGGCTCGCCACCTCGCTCGTCTGGGGCTCCGAGCTCGTAGCCGGGATCGGGCTGATCGGGGCGACGCTCGTCCCCTTGATGGTGCTGTTCGAGGACGAGCTGTCTCCGATCGGGACGGCCTTCGCCGGCATCGTCTTCGCAGCCACGGCGACGGTCGCCGTGAAACGCAACTGGCCACGGCTTCTCGCCGTCGGCCTGCTTGCCAGCGTCCCTCAGATCGCAATCCTCGTTGTGGACGGCCAGGCGACGGATTGGGATCGGGTCCTGCTCGCCGGCCTCTTCTCGGCGTTGTACGTCGCAGCGGCGATCGGCCTGCACTGGACCCGCGAGGCAGAGGGCCTCCCGAGCCTGTCGGCAACGCTCGTGATCGTCTCGGGCGTCCTCTCCGGCGTGACCGGGGTGGCGCTCTTCTCTGACGATGAACGCGGCTGGGCGATGCTCGTGGCTGCGCTCGGGTTCGGACTGCTTGCCGCGGCGCTCTTCTCACGGCCGGCGGATCGCGATCTCAGTGCGCTGCTCGGAGCGGTCGCGCTCGCGCTTGCCGCCGTTGGGCTCGCCGTCATCCTCACCGGGCCCGCCCTCGCGATTGCCTGGGCGGCCGAGGCCGCGGTGCTCGCGTGGCTCGCTCGGAGAATCGACGAGCCGCGCTACGCAATCGGGGCTCTCGCCTACCTGGGCGCCGCTGCAGTCGATGCTGCGATCGAAGCGCCACCGGCCGACCTGTACGAGGCGGTCTCTGATCCAGCCCGTGGAGCGTTGGCGCCCGCGGCCGTCGCGCTCGGCGCAGCCGTAGTCGCCTACTACTCCCGCGAGTGGCGCGGCGGCCGCCGTGCGCCGGGCGGCTTCTTCGGGTACCTGGAACCGGCGCTCGTCGCTTTTCGCGGGGCTCACGAAGTCATCCGCTGGATCACAACCTGGCTCGCCGGGATCGCAGCGGTCTACGCCGCATCGCTCGGCGTCCTGGGCCTCGTCCAGGCTCTCGACGATTCACCGGTCCAACTCGCCTTCGAGCGCGGCCACGTCCTCGTCCTTGTCCTATGGGGACTCGTTGCCGTTGGCCTCGTCGTAACTGGTCGACGCCGCGAATCGCGCCAGATCACCATCGGCGGACTCTTGCTCGCCGGAGCGACGCTCTTCCAGGCCGCGACCTTCGATCTGGCTGTCCTCGACGGCGACAGGCTCGGCCTAGCGCTACTCATTGCCGCCGCGACGGGACTCGCGACAGCATTCGCCGACCAATTTCCGGCTCCGGCCTCCGGACCGAAGCTCTCGATCCCCGGAGCCTCGTTCGCGGTCGCGAGCGTCTGCTTCGCCGTGGGCGGGCTCCTGGAGCTCGTCGAGGGCCACGACGGCGTAGCCCTGCTCGGCGTTTCCCTTTTCTACCTCGCTCTTGCCGCCCTCGTCTTCCGTACCGACCGGGATTTCAGTGCCGTCCTCTGGGCACCCGCGCTCGTCGTCGCGATCTTCGCCGCGAGCGAGCTCACGAGCGGCGCCTGGCTCGTGCTGGCGTGGAGCGTCGTCGCCGCGGGTCTCGCGGTGGTCAGCTTCGCCGTGGCCGACGAGCGCCTCGCCGTCGCATCCGCCGTTTACCTCTCACTCGCTCTCGCCTACACGATTGGCGTGATGGCGCCGCCGGACGAGTTCTTCAGCGCGAATTCGGATCCGGCTGACGGCGTGCCCAGCATCGTCTTCGTTGTGGCGGCCGGCGTCATCTTCGCCCTCTACGCCCTCCGCACAGAGCAGTTGAGGCGGCTCCGGACCGCCGTCTATGCAGCGGCCGCCGTGCTGAGCATGTATGCCCTCTCGCTGACGATCCTCGGGCTCTTCGAGTGGCTCGGACCGGCAAGCGTGGCGACCGACTTCCAGCGCGGGCATTCGGCGGCAAGCGCACTCTGGGGGATCATCGGGCTTGTCGCCCTGTACG
>DASSXA010000219.1:0-2605 GCA_035704315.1 Gaiellaceae bacterium | reverse complement strand
GCCCGACTTGAGCGGCGTGATGTCCGGCGAGGCGTCCGGGTCGGTGATGACGGTGTTGCAGGACTCGACGCTGGGCTCGGAGTTGCCGCCGCCGCAGCCGGCAAGGAGGGCCACAACCACCAAGGTCGCCGCCGCGAGCTTCATGCGACGGCGTCGAGCGCACGTCGCACGAGCGCCGTTGCGATCTCGACCTTGTAGGCGGTCTGCGGGAGTGGAGTCGCCTGGTCGAGCGCCGCGGCGCCCTCGAGTGCCCACGGGATCGGCGCGACTCCGGCGAGGCCGAGCCTCGTGCCGGACTCGAACCGTGCGGCCGCGACGCCGACGAGGGCGAACGACCACGCCTGTCGGTCCATCGCCTTCAAGTACGTCGAGGCGAGCGGCTGCTCGTACCGGAGCTCCAGGATGATCTCGCCGGTCTCGAGCGTCGTCGTCGAGCGATCGTCCTCGGTCGGGAGGCGGTAGAGCTCGGTTATGGGAAGCTCGCGCCGGTTGGTCCGCAGGGTCGTCCGGAGCGCCAGCAGCGCGGCGGCTGGATCGGATGGGTGCGCCGAGGCGCAGAAGCCGTTGCCGAAGATCGCGTGCTCGCGGTGGACGCCCTCGCGCGCGAAGCAGCGCTCGCCGCCGTGCAGGCGGCATGGATATTGGAGCCGCCAGTACCAGCACCGCGTGGCCTGCAGCAGGTTGCCGCCGATCGTCCCCATCGCCCGCAGCTGCGGAGACGCCGAGAGCCGGCAGGCCTCACGGAGGGCAGCGGGGATCTCCGTGCTCGCTTCGAGCTCGGCAAGCGTCGTACCTGCGCCGATCCCGCGCTCGTCGATGCCCCTCGGAACCAGCTGGTCGAGCTGAACGAGCCGCTCGGCCACGAGGATCCCGTCCCGGAGCTGGGGAACGACTTCCGTTCCGCCGGCGAGGGCGACCGAGCCGTCCCGGAGGGCAGAGCTCGCCGCCTCGATCGAGTCAGGCCGCAGGAGCTCCAACGCGTCCGCGTGTGCGTTCACGTGCCTCACGCAGCGCGCGAAGCATCTCATCGCGAGTGATCGGAAGGGAGCGGACATCCGCGCCGGTCGCGTCGCGGATGGCGTTCGCGATCGCGGCCGCAGTCGGAACGATCGGCGGCTCTCCGAGGCCCTTCGACCCGAGATTCGTGAGGTGCTCGTCCGGGGCGTCGATCAACTCGGTGACGATCTCCGGAATATCGGCGATCGTCGGCATTCGGTAGCTGTCTAGCGTCTGCGTGAGGACGCCCCCGGACCGCGGATCGAGCAGGCGCTCCTCCGAAAGGGTGTGTCCGAGCCCCTGGATGATCCCGCCCTCGACCTGGCTCGAGGCGCCGAGCGGGTTGATCACCCGTCCGACGTCGTGGATCGCGACGACGCGGCTGACCCGGACCTCGCCGGTCTCGATGTCGACCGCGACCTCGGCGACCTGAACGCCGAAGGTCAGGATCCGCATGCCGGTCGGATTCGGCCCACGGGAGCCCTTGCCGAGGATCTGCCCGGACTCGAGCAGGCCGGTGATCTCCTCGACCGGCCAGGAGCCGCCGTCGGCAGAGACGATCCTGCCGCCCTGGAGCGAGAGGACGCGCTGCTCGAGCTCGAAGCGCTGCGCCGCGATCTCGAGGATCTGCCGTGCGGCGTCGGCAGCTGCGGCCCGAACCGCCGGACCCATTGAGGGCACAGTGGACGACCCTGCGGAGGTCACCGCGTAGGGACCGCGGGCTGAGTCGCCGAGCGAGACGTCGATTCGGTCGAGCGGAAGCCCGAGCTCCTCTGCGGCGATCTGGGCCATGGCCGTCGCGGTCCCCGTGCCGATGTCCTGCATGGCGGTCAGGACGGCTGCGCGGGCATCGGCGCCGACCCGAACCCACGCATACGAGGGTGGGCCTCCGCCGCCGTACCAGATCTGGCTCGCCATTCCGATCCCGTGGCGCCATGGGCCCTCGGACCGGGCCCGGACCTCATCGCGCCGGTCCCAGTGCGGCTGCGCGCGCCGGTAGCACTCGAGCAGGTTCTTGGACGAGAACGGCCTTCCGTCGACTGCGTCGACCTCGCTGTGGTTGCGTTGGCGCAGCTCCAGGGGGTCGAGGTCGAGCCGTGCCGCCAGCTCGTCCATCAGGCACTCGAGCCCGAAGGTGCCCTCTACGTAGCCCGGCGCGCGGAACGCCTTCATCGGCGCCGTGTTGAGCTTGGCGCCTCGCTCCACGATGCGGACGTTCTCACAGGCGGAAAGCATCTCCATCGGCCCGCCGGTCGACGACAGCCAGCCGTCCCAGCCCGTGGAGTTGACGAACTCGCCTTCGAGGGCCGTCAGCGTTCCGTCGGCGCGGGCTCCCGCGCGGAGCCGCTGGATCGTCGCGTTGCGGTTTCCGGAGTCGAGGTTCTCCTCCCGCCGGCTGAGCGCGCACTTGACGGGCCGGCCCGTCTCGCGAGCGAGGTCGGCTGCGATGTAGGTGTAGTCGCCGGGCCCGTTCTTGGCGCCGAATCCCCCGCCCATGAACCGGCAGACGACCCGGACGCGATCCGGCGGCAGCCCGTAGTGCTCGGCGATGGTCTCGCGGACCTCCCAGATCGCCTGCGTCGAGATGTAGACCGTGAGCCGGTCGTCC
>DASSXA010000168.1:0-2969 GCA_035704315.1 Gaiellaceae bacterium | reverse complement strand
CAGATCAACTCGGGCGAGGAGGTCGAGATCATCGGCATCAAGGAGGAGACGATGAAGACCGTCGTCACCGGGCTCGAGATGTTCAACAAGACGCTCGACTTCGCCCAGGCCGGCGACAACGCCGGTGTTCTCCTCCGTGGTACGAAGCGCGAGGAAGTCGAGCGCGGCCAGGTCGTCGCGAAGCCGCGGTCGATCACCCCGCATACGCACTTCAAGGCCGAGGTCTACGTCCTGTCGAAGGACGAGGGTGGCCGCCATACGCCGTTCTTCAACGGCTACCGGCCGCAGTTCTACTTCCGCACGACGGACGTGACCGGTTCGATCCAGCTCCCGGAGGGCCAGGAGATGGTCATGCCGGGCGACAACACGAACATGGAGATCGACCTCATCCAGCCCATCGCGATGGATCAGGGCCTCCGGTTCGCAATCCGCGAGGGCGGCCGCACCGTTGGTGCGGGCGTCGTCACCGAGATCGTCACTTAGGGAAGCGAGGGGAGCGCCGGTGCCGCAGTCGAAGATCCGAATCCGCCTGAAGGGCTATGACCATCAGGCGCTCGACCGCTCGGCGGCTTCGATCGTCGAGACGGCGACGCGCACCGGCGCGACCATCACAGGTCCTGTTCCCCTGCCGACGGAGCGGAACATCTACACCGTCATCCGCGGGCCGTTCAAGGACAAGGACTCGCGGGAGCACTTCGAGATCCGGACGCACAAGCGTCTGATCGATATCCACAGCCCAACGCCGAAGACGGTCGACTCGCTGATGCGGCTCGACCTCCCGGCGGGAGTCGACATCGAGATCAAACTGTGATGAAGGGCATCGTCGGACGGAAATTGGGGATGACGCAGGTCTTCGACGAGGAGACCGGCACCGTCACGCCTGTAACGGTGATCGAGGCCGGGCCCTGCCCGGTCGTCGCCGTGCGGACCCAGGACGCGGACGGTTACGACGCCGTCCAGCTCGCCTACGACGAGGTCGCCGAACGCAAGCTGACGAAGCCGAAGCTGGGCTACCTGAGCAAGCACGGCGTCGGCCCCCACCGTCGGCTGATCGAGTTCCGCGGCCCGAGCGAGCTCACCCCGGGCGAGACTGTCACGGTCGAGAGCTTCGAGCCAGGCGACCGGGTCAAGGTTTCCGGCGTCTCGATCGGAAAGGGCTTCGCAGGGACGATCAAGCGGCACAACTTCAGCCGCGGTCCGACGTCGCACGGCTCGCACAACATCCGCAAGCCGGGCTCGATCGGCGCCTCTGCGACACCGTCGCGCGTGTTCAAAGGCATGCGCATGGCGGGTCACATGGGCGCAAAGCGGGTGACGCAGGTCGGTCTGCGCGTGCACTCGGTCGACCCCGAGGAGAACCTGATCCTGGTCAAGGGCGCCGTTCCGGGCCCCAAGAACGCCATCGTCGAAGTGCGGGAGGAGATCCGTGGCGGCGCCTAAGGCTCCCATTCTTGACGCGGCAGGCAAGAAGTCGAAGGACGCCACCCTCCAGGAGGCGGTCTTCGGCGCCGAGGTCAAGCCGCATCTCGTGCACGAGGCCGTGCGCGCGGAGCTGAACGCGAACCGCGGCGGCACGCGGGCGGTAAAAAGCCGCGGTCTCGTCGCCGGCGGCCGCGGAAAGCCGTGGCGCCAGAAGGGCACGGGCCGCGCTCGCGCCGGCACGACGCGGGCGCCGCAGTGGACCGGCGGCGGCGCGGCGTTCATGCCGCGCACCAACTTCGACGTCAAGGTCAATCGGAAGGCCCGTAAGGCCGCCTTCCGCGCTGCCCTCTCGAGCCATGTCCAGGGACAGTCCCTCGGCGTCATCGACGGGTCGGCGTTCTCGGAACCGTCCACGAAGAGCGCAGCGGCGTTCCTCGAGGCCTGGGGCAAGGAGCGGCCGGTGTTGCTGGTCGTCCACGAGGACGAGGAAGCGGTGATCAAGTCGTTCCGGAACCTCGATCGGGTGCTCGTGATCACTCCGGCCGAGCTCGAAGTCGCTGCGATCGTCTGGGCCCGAACGCTGCTGGTTAGCGAGGGCGCACTCGAGGACGTGCAGAAGAGGGGAGCAGCATGAGCCTGCATCCGAACGAGGTTCTGCTGGCGCCGGTGGTCTCGGAGAAGAGCTACAGCCTCATCGAGGACCGCAAGTACTCGTTCCGCGTCCACCCGGACGCGCACAAGACCCAGGTCCGCCAGGCGGTCGAGGAGCTCTTCGGCGTGAAGGTGCAGGCCGTCAACATCATCCAGGTGCGGCCGAAGCCGAAGCGCCGCGGGCTCGTCAAGGGGCGCCGCCCGGGTTGGAAGAAGGCAATCGTCCAGCTCCGCGAGGGCGAAGCGATCGAGATCTTCGAGGGAGCACAAGTCTGATGCCCACACGCAAGTTCAAGCCCACCTCGCCGGGCCGCCGCTTCATGACCGTTTCCGATTTCGGCGAAGTCACCAAGTCGGAGCCCGAGAAGAGCCTGCTGGAGCCGGCCAAGAAAAAGGGCGGGCGCAACAACGAGGGCCGAATCACGACGCGCCACAAGGGAGGCGGCCACAAGCGCCGCTACCGCGTCGTCGACTTCAAGCGCACGAAGGACGGTGTGCCCGCGAAGGTCGCGGCGATCGAATACGACCCCAACCGCTCGGCAAACATCGCCCTGCTCCATTACGCGGACGGCGCGAAGTCGTACATCCTGGCTCCGGCGCGCCTGAGGGTTGGCGCAACGGTCGAATCCGGCCCAACGGCGGACATCAGGCCCGGGAATGCCCTGCCGTTGCAGAACATCCCGACCGGCACGCTCGTCCACAACGTCGAGCTGAAGCCCGGCCAGGGCGGCAAGCTGGCCCGCAGCGCGGGCTCCGGGATCCAGCTCGTGGGAAAGGACGCGGGTTACGCGGTCCTTCGGCTACCCTCCGGCGAGCTGCGGCGCGTGACCCTTGCCTGCCGGGCGACGGTCGGTCAGGTCGGAAACGTCGACCACGAGAACATCACCGGCGGCAAG
>DASSXA010000076.1:0-7390 GCA_035704315.1 Gaiellaceae bacterium | reverse complement strand
CCGGCTTCGACGAGCAGCTCGTCGTCCACGAAGCGGGCTGTCACGGCGTCGTCGTCGATCCGCAGCTCGAAGACCTTGTCCGGAAGGCAGCCGTCGGTGCAGGTCGCCCGCACGGCGTTGACGAGCCAGCCCGGCGCAAGGGAATCTCCGGCGGCCGGCGGGCCAAGAGAGCGCGCCCCCCAGCGACCCAGCGCATAGAGCGGCTCGCGGAGCTCCTCGCCGTAAGGCGTGAGCTCATAGACGTTGGCGGCCGCCGGCGGCGGTAGCCGCCGCTTCTGGATGACCCCGGCCTGCTCGAGGTCCTTCAGACGGGCGGCCAGGATGTTCGTGCCGATTCCGGGCAATGCCGCGGCCAGGTCCGTGTAGCGCTTCGGGCCACCGAGCAGCTCACGGACGACGAGAAGCGCCCAGCGCTCGCCGACGAGCTCTAGCGCATGAGCCACCGGACAGTACTGCGCGTAGCGCTTCGCCATGGCGGGAATTATAGCCCGTTTCTTGCGTTTGTGAAGCTAGAACTTGCAAAATGCAAGCATGGGCTGTAGTTTCACAAGCCCTGTCGATTTTTGCAGGGCTCCGTTCGACGTATGGGTGATGGCTACGGAAAGGATCATTTGATGGTTGGTACAGCTCGCCACAAGTGGTTGGCACTCGCGCTGCTGGCCACCGTGCAGTTCATGGTCATCCTGGACATCGCGATCGTGAACGTCGCGTTGCCCTCGATCAAGGTCGACCTCGGTTTCTCTCAGGAGAACCTCCAGTGGGTGATCAGTGCATACGCGCTCTTCTTCGGAGGCTTCCTGCTCCTCGGCGGTCGTGCCGCCGACCTTCTCGGGCGCCGACGACTCTTCATCGCCGGCCTCATTTTGTTCAGCGCGGCTTCACTGGCCTCCGGCTTCGCCTGGAGTGACGAAGCGCTGATCGTGTCTCGTTCGTTCCAGGGACTGGGCGCGGCCATCATCACGCCGGCCGCTCTCTCGATCCTGACGACGACGTTCGCTGAAGGGAGTGAGCGCAATGTCGCACTGGGCGTCTGGGGCGCGGTAGGTGCCTTCGGCGCGGTCGCCGGCGTCCTGCTCGGCGGCGTCCTGACGGACTGGCTCAGCTGGGAGTGGATCTTCTACATCAACGTCCCGGTCGGACTGGCGGCCTTGGCCCTGACACCGCTCCTCCTAACGGAGAGCCGCGACGCTCACGTCAAGAGCTTCGACGCTCCCGGCGCGGTGCTTGTGACCGGCGGTCTCGTGACGCTCGTCTATGCGATCACGCAGGCAAGCCGATACGGCTGGGGCTCGGTGGAGACGATCGGCCTCTTCGTCGTAGCGGGTGGCCTTCTCGCGGCGTTCGTGGGCTGGGAGTCCCGTGTCAAGGAGCCGCTCGTACCGTTCTCGATCTTCCGGATCCGGACGGTGACCGCTGCCAATATCGCGGGTCTCATCCTCGGCACCGTGACGTTTTCGATGTTTCTCATGCTGACGCTGTACATGCAGCAGGTTCTCGACTACTCGCCGATGAAGACAGGTGTTGCATACCTGGCCGTGGCTGTGACCGCGATTGTGTGGTCGACCGTAGCCGCCCAGCTCGTCACCCGCATCGGCGTAAAGCCGGTCATCGTGGCCGGGATGACCCTGCTGACGGCCGGACTGCTGTACTTCACGCAGGTCTCGGTCGGCGGCTCGTATGTGACCGACCTGCTGCCCGGCTTCCTCATGATCGGCGCCGGTCTCGGTTTCTCGTTCGTGCCAATCTCGATCGCGGCGCTCGCCGGTGTCCAGCCGGCGGAGGCTGGACTTGCCTCGGGGCTCTTCAACACCTCGCAGCAGATCGGCGGCGCGCTCGGCATCGCGGTGCTCTCGACCATCGCCACCACGAGGACGGACGACGCTGTTGCCTCCGGTACTCCTCTGCCGAACGCGCTGACGGACGGCTTTGAGGCCGCCTTCATCTGGGGCGCTGTGATCGCCGCCGCCGGGATCCTGGTCGGGCTCTTCCTCGTTCGTCCCCGCGACCTCGAAGGGGTCGTCGGGGAGGAGCCCGAGCCGATGCTCGAGGCCGCTTAGGCACCGACTTGGCGGTGCCGACCAGAAGAGGCCGCGCCGGCTTTGCCGGCGCGGCCGCCTAGAGGGTTCGCAACAGGCTGAGAAGCTCACCGGGGCCGTCCACGACGACGTCGGCTCTGGTGAGCAAGGCCGGGTTCATCTCTCGTGAGGCGACGGCGACCTTGAGCGCGACGTCCAGCCCCGCTTCATCGAGACCTCGGAAGGCGTCGAGGTCGGTCGTGTCGTCACCGGCGTAGAGCGCGCGCGCTATCGCGCGCTCGGCAAGCAGTCGCCGGACCGCGGGTCCCTTGTCGGCTTGAACCGGCGGCCGGACCTCGAGCACCTTGCGGCCGTGATGCGCCGTGAGTCCGGCCGCTTCCGCCTCACGTGCAATCTTCTCCGCGCGGCGGCGCGCGTCCGTCTCGTCGGGCGCTTCGCGGTAGTGGAAGCTGAGCGTCACGCCGGCCTTGTTCTCGACCGTCCACGGCCAGTCGGTCTGCTCGGCAAACGCCTCCAACTGAGGTACGAAGCGCTCCGCGTTCGGGTCACCTTCGAGCCCGTGCACGCCCACGTAGTCGACCCCATCGACCCCGACCATCCGACGCACGTCCGCTGACACGCGGCCGCTCACGCAAGCGACGAGGGCGTAGCGCGCCGCGAGCCGCGCCACTTCGGCTCGGGCTTCCTCGGGCACGGCGGCTTTCTCCGGGCGCTCGACGATCGGAGCCAGAGTCCCGTCGACGTCTAGGAGGACAGCCGCCTGCTCTGGCTCGGCACGAAAGCGGACGAGCAGTACTGACGCGTCCACGGCACGACCACCTTAGGGCACCTGCTCTCCTAGACTCTTCGCATGCCGGGCCCGGAGGAGCTGTGGATGCCGGTCGTCGACGAGCCGATCGGCAGCCTCGTAGCGCAGATCCAAGAGGAGGACCCTGAGCTCGACCGGCTCGTTTCCTCGCCGCGCAGGCTTCTCGCTTTTCGCACCTTCGCCTTCATTCGTGTCGGCTTGCTGCTCGGCGAGCTACTAGTCGATGAGGACCTCGACCGCGGCGACGAGACCGAGACGTGGGTAGCTCGCCTGCTCGAGGATCCCAAGCATCGCGCCGCCGTCGTCCGCGAAGTCAAGGCCGTGGCCGAGGAGATCGCGGCCGATCCGGCCTACGCCGAGGAGGACTCGGTCGGCCCGGACGAAGAGACTCGCGAGCGGTTTCGCGAGTTCGCGAAGCGGCAGCTGGACAGCTAGCCGCCGAGGAAGGTCGCGATCACGAAGATCCCGGCGAAGCCGGCGATCGTCACGGCGAGCCGCCGCACCGACGAGTGCTCATGCGCTTCGGGGAGGAGATCGGTCGCGCCGATGTAGAGGAAGATGCCTGCGTACACGGCCAGCAGATGGCCGAGCGCGTACTCGGAGATGTCGATCGCGGACCCGACGAGCGCGCCCAGGAGAGGTGCGACGGCGACGATCACGAGCCAGCGGAGAGCGACCTTCCGGCTGCCGCCCTGGCGGAGGATGAACGTCACGGCGTTGATCCCGTCGGCGAAGTCGTGTGAGACGACGGCGAGCAGGACCAGGATCCCGGTCTCCGTGTTGAGGCCGAAGGCGAGGCCGATGCCGAGGCCGTCTGTGAAGCTGTGGACGCCGAGTGCGGCAGCGCTGAGGGCGCCGACCCGCGCATGGGTCTGCGCCTCCTCCGCTTTGTCCCGGTGGTGGAGGACGAGGTAGCGGTGCGCGACGAGGAAGAGAACGAACCCGAATCCCGTCAGCGCCGTGACCCGATGTGGGTCGCCGACGGCATCGAACGCCTCAGGGAGCAGGTCGAACAGCGCGACGGCGACGACGATGCCTCCCGAGAGCGCGATGGCCGTCTGGAGACCACGGTTCATGCGAAGGGCGAAGGTGCCGCCTACGAAGGTCGAGATGACAGTCAGGCCTGCAAGTGGGACCGCGATCCAGTTCACGCGCAGTCGGCGCAGGTGCCGTAAACGTCCAACTCGTGTCCCTCCGCGAGGAACCCGTAGCGCCGACGCAGCACGGCGGGGGAGGGTGCACCGCAGAGGTCGGTTTCCTCGACCGCGCCGCAGCTGAGGCAGACCAGGTGGTGATGGTGACCCGGGTCGCAGCGGACGTAGGCAGGGCGCGCGTCGCCGACCAGCGGACGAACGGAGCCCGTACGACGAAGGAGCTCGATCGTGCGATAGACCGTGGCAAGCCCCAGGTCGGGCGCACGCCGCCGCGCTTCCTGGAAGAGATCGACCGCCGTGAAGCTTCCGTCCCGGTCGGCGATCAGATCGAGCAGAGAGCGGCGCTGCGGCGTCAGACGCGCGCGGGCAGGAAGCGTCAGGCCGCGGTACTGGTTCAGCTGCCCACCGCGTGAGGCCGGCGATCTCCTCCCTCGTCCCATCCAGGCAGATGATAGTGATTCTCACTTTCAGGGACTTCGCGCGTCCGCCGTCGCAAGAGCGCAGGGTGGCGAGGCTCCGCGGCCTTGCCTAATCTGCGTCCAGATGGCTGGTAGGCAGGCACTCGCCGTCGGCGTGCTCGCGGTTCTTGCGCTGACCGGATCAACCGGAGCCCCGTCGGCGACGAGCGGGGGCGATGCGAGCGCCAAGGCCTTCTCGATCCAGGTGTCCGTCCCGGGTCAGGGCGGCGCGACGGCTGGCGCCGTTTCAGGCCCGCCGGCCGCATCCGGCGCCGGCGGCGGCTTTGCCTACCCGGCAGACGGCTCGATCGCGCAGGCCGGCTCGATTTCGTCCTCCGTCGCCGGATTCGAGGGCACGGCCAACGAAGCCACGGCCACTGTTCAGGTCTCCGGCGTCTCTCTCTTCGGCGGCGAGATCACGATCGGCTCCGTCAGTGCGCGGGCTTCGGCGAAGGCGAGCCCGCACTTCATCAACGGCGACACAAACGGATCCGGCGTGAGCGGCCTGGTCGTGCTCGGGCAGCCGGTTTCAGGTAGCAGTGCCTACGGCACCTGGGGTTCGGTCTCGGTGCTGCAGCAGTCGGCTACCGCGTACCGCTCCTCGGGCATAAGGGGCTACACGGCCGGCACCACGGCCGTCATCGTCCACCTGACCGCTGACCACGCGGGCGCTCCGGCGGGCACGCAGATCGTCATCGGCTACACAGACGTGTCCGCCGAGATCCACAGAGTCGTGAAGCCACCGCCACCGCCGAAGAAGGTGGCTCCGAAGCCGAAGCTCAAGGTCGAGCCCAAGCAGGTGGAGCCCAAGGCCGAGAAACCGAAGTCCTCGCTCCCGCCGATTCAGAAGATTCCGCTCGGCGTCTTCCCCAAGCTGACGGCGGGCGGCTACGTCTTCCCCGTCTACGGACCGGCCTCCTACTCGGATACCTTCGGCGCGCCGCGGGCCGACACGGGCTGGCATCACGGAGAGGACATCTTCGCGCAGCTGGGCGCGCCGATCCTCGCCGTTGCCGGCGGCACCGTCTATTCGGTCGGCTGGAACGACATCGGCGGCCTACGGCTCTGGCTGCAGGACCGGGCGGGCAACGAGTTCTACTACGCCCACCTCTCGGCGTACTCGCCGCTTGCCGTGAACGGTGCGCAGGTTCGAGCAGGGGACGTGCTCGGGTTCGTCGGGAACACCGGAGACGCCGAACACACGCCCTATCACCTGCACTTCGAGATCCACCCCACCTCGCTGCTCTACAAGGGCTATGACGGCGCCGTCGCGCCCTATCCGTACCTGAACGCCTGGAAGCGGCTGACCGATCTGCCGCTTACGGCCGTCTCGGGCTGGGCGCCCCCGATCTCCGACTCGAGCCACGCGCCCAAGCCCGGCGCGATTCTGCTTCAGTCCCACGACATCTCGAACGCGACCGGCCTCGAACCGGCCTCGTTGCAACGCGCGATGCGCGCCACCGGCTCGGGCGTCGGTGACGGATCCCTCGCCGGCTTGATGTCAAGCGCGCGCAAGCGGCTCGAGCCGCTCGCGCGCGCCGTACCTGGCCCTTAAAGCCCTTTCTAGGTAACGGGCGGGTTGCTGTTCCCCGAAGCGGTCTCGGGCTCGCTCTCACCGAGAACGCGATCGGCGAGCCACTTGCGGGTCTGCGGGCCCGTGATGGGATTGAAGAGGATCCCGAGCACGATGCCGGTGAAAAGCAGCGTCGCATTTCGGGTCGAATGCTCGCGCTGCTTCCCCTGAACCCTGATCGCGGCCTCTTTCAGGTCGTCGATCACCTCGCGCACCGTCTCCTGGATCTCCTTGTCGGTGGCGACGCGCGCGGCAACGGCGCTTGGCCGCCGGGCGCCGATGAGCTCGTCGTAGATCTCGCGCGCCGCGGCGATTGCGCTCTTGACGTTCTCGCGGACCTCCTCGTCTTGGAGCGCCCGCTGCACGTACGGCTTCGCGTCGTAGAGCCTGTCCTTCGCGTTGGCCATCCCGGCCATCCTTTCGTCTCGCGTTCGTTCGAGTAGGCCCTCTACCCGGGCCACGAACCCCGCAAACGCTGCGGCTTACGCCTGCGCTGCGGCCTTCCGTTCAGGCGATCCTACGCGCCGCGGCGTTTTCAGGGGAGCCGCGCCGTCGAACGCGGTGGCCAATACCTCGTCCACGTGATCGGCAAGGACGAACGCCATTCCCTTGCGGGTCTCGTTCGGCAGGTCCTCGAGGTCGGGCTCGTTCTCCTTCGGAAGGACGACGGTGCGGATCCCCGCGCGCTGCGCCGCGAGCACCTTGTCGCGTACGCCTCCGATGGCGAGAACCTGCCCTGTGAGGGTCACCTCGCCGGTCATGGCGACCTCGTCCGAGACCGGCTGACCCGTCACGAGCGAGACGATCGCCGTCACCATCGTGACTCCGGCGGACGGACCGTCCTTCGGTACCGCTCCGGCCGGAACGTGGACGTGAATGTCGTTCTCGGCGAACCATTGCGGATCGACCCCCAGCTGCTCCGCGTGCGAGCGCACCCAGGACAGCGCGGCCTGAGCCGATTCCTGCATGACCTCACCGAGCTGGCCGGTGACGTTCATCCGGCCGCGACCGGGATAGGCGCTCGCCTCGATGAAGAGGACATCGCCGCCCGTCGCGGTCACCGCTAGGCCGGTCGCCACGCCCGGGTCCGAGGTGCGCCTGCGCACCTCGCCGGAGAAGCGGCGCGGGCCTAGCCAGCTCCGAACGCGGCGCTCGTCGATGCGGGTTTTCTTTCCCGCCTTGCCTTCCGCGACGCGTCGCGCTGCCTTGCGGAAGAGCGCCGCGAGCTGGCGCTCGAGGTTGCGGACTCCCGCTTCGCGCGTGTACTCCCGGATGACCGTCCGAAGAGCGCCGTCCGTCACCGACACGGAATCGACATCGAGCCCAGTCGCCTGCAACTGCTTCGGCACGAGGTACTTGCG
>DASSXA010000384.1:0-6587 GCA_035704315.1 Gaiellaceae bacterium | reverse complement strand
GTGGAAGGCCCGGCCGTACTGCTCAGGGAGATCTCGATCGTGGCGGACCCGCCTGCGGTGACATTCATGGTGCCGAGGTTCGCGACCAGGCTGACCCCGACGAACTCCTGCGGCGTGACGACCACGACCGGGGCGGGAAACGCGCGCCATGTGCCCGCCGGGAACGTCAGTGTGTACTTGCCCACTGCGGTTCTGCGCACGGTGAAGCCCTTGCCGAACAGCGTTGCGCCCTTGACGCCGACGAGGCCGCTGATCGTCTGCGCCCCGAGGCCTGGTGGACCCGCGGGTCCCTGCGGCCCCGCTGGCCCATGCGGGCCCGGAATACCATGCGGACCAGCCGGTCCTTGCGGCCCTGCCGGTCCCGGCGGGCCTGGGTCACCCTTCAGTCCCTGCGGTCCGGTCTGGCTCCACGAGATTGCCGTTTCGCTTGGGCGACAGCTGTCGGTCGCCGGATCGATGAGACGCAGCTGACCGTTGGCTGACGTGTAACAGCCGTGGAACACCCCACCGCTGCCGATCTGTGCAACGGCGTAAGTGACGCCGCCCGCGGTCGCCACCACGACGACGGCGGTGATTGCCAGAGCAACGCGACGAATGCGTCTGCGCATGGCTCGCCCTCCTCCTGGTCGTTCTCGCGCCCGCGGGCCGCAGGATTCGAGGGCCCAACGATGTCAGCCTAGGTCGCGCTGATTGTCGTGTCTAGGTGACGCGAAGCGGGCCATCCCGGACGCGAAGCGCCCCGGCGGAATCTCACCACAAGCCATGACCGGGGCGCACCCCGGAAGGTACTGCATCAGTGAAGAGGGCTGGCGTCGACCGCACGGCTCTCACAGCAAATACCAGGCAACGATGATCGCGATCACGATCAGGAGGAGTAGAGCGGCGCCAGAGCGCCGGCTCAAAGCCGGGGAGTTGCTCTGTCGGCGTACGTCATGCTCGTTGGGGTGCGGGTCGTACACGTTCTTCCTCCTTGAGAGCTGGATCTTCGACCCTACGCGACCGCGCCGCGCAAAACGGCCCTACGGCGGCGAGTCGGGAGCCGGAGGCGGCTGACCTCTTCGTCCGCTGACCTCTTCGGAGGCTTCAGCCGTCGTCGTCCTCGAATTCCCGTTTGGCGCAGTCGGGGCAGTAGTCGACCGGCTCTGCCGGCTTACCCTCCACGACGACGAACATGAAGGTGCGCCAACCACGCGCCTCCTCTGCCGTCCGTGCCTCTTTACCGCACTCCTCGCAACGCAGCAGCATGACCCCGATCATCTAACGCATCAGCACCGCGAAGGGTCACGGTCTTTGGCGACCGGGCCGCGCATGAACGGCGAGGGAGGGGCCGGGCGGCGGTCAAACGCCACGCGCTTCCTCCAGCCCGGCTTCACTCGAACCTACGAGACGTCAGAGCTCGGCGCTAGATGCTCTTTCGGACACGGCCTGAACGACCAGGACGGGCGGCCCGTCGCCGCCCTGTGCGGGCAGGACGTCGACAACGCGGAGCATCTTGCCCGGGCCAAACGAGATCGTTTCGCCGGCGCTCCAGTTCGGCACGGCGGCTTTGAATGACGGCGGATGGGCAGGCGTCCCGTCGAGCCGCTCGAGCTTGACGGTGTGCGTCATCGGTCCCTCGTGTCGGGGACCGGACGGCCGAACTGACCCTAACGCGTCGTCGGCTTCAGCTGCGCGCGGAATAGCGTCCGTCTTGCGGCTTGAGTGCCATACTCGTCCCAATGCATGGCGCCGCCGCTTTTGCGGTTGCGGCGATTTTCGTGGCCATCCCTGGCGGCGCAGCTGGGCATGCGCAACGCGCGGACGCTCAAGCTCAGGCGGGGACGGCTGGCCTTCAGTGGCTGCGCCAGTTCGGGACGACCAGGGACGACGAGGCGACTGGTGTAGCCGCCACGCCAAGCGGTATCTATGTCTCGGGCATGACGCATGGGCGGCTTCGAGGCAAGCACAGCATGGGCTCCCAGGACGGCTTTGTGCGCAAGTACAGGGAGGACGGCCACATTCTGTGGACTCGGCAGTTTGGCACCGATGGTTCCGATTACGGCAACGCTGTCACTGTCGGTGCGGGAGCCGTCTACGTCGTCGGCGAGACGGACGAGCCATTTCCTGGACAGAGGGTCGAGTGGGGTGGGTTTCTCCGTAGTTACGACGCCAACGGGAAAAAACGGTGGATGCGGCAGTTCGCTCCTGGCCGTGGCGAGTTTCGGAATGCGACAAAGGCAAGTGGCGTCGCGACATACGGCCGCGCGATCTATGTGATCGGCACAACAGCGGGATCGTTCCCGGGATTTAAGAACGCCGGTCGGAACGATGTCTTCCTTCGCAGGTACGACCAGCGCGGACGCGTCGTTTGGACGCGGCAGTTCGGCACACGCTTTATCGACGCAGCATTGGCGGTGCGTGCGGCGGCGTCCGGGATTTATGTCCTCGCCTTAAGAGGCATCCGCTCGAGTGTCTTGAAGAGGTACTCGCCGAAGGGCCGCCTTCGCTCCAGCCGTCAACTCGTCGGCCCGGTTCGGTTTGTGTACACAGTCGCACGGGGAGACGCGCGAACGTACGGGGCAGGGCCAATCCGGTCTGCTCAATTGCTGCCGAACAATCTCGGTTTTCTCGCCGCGCTCGACGAGCGAGGTCGAAGCTTCTGGATCCGGCGAATGCCCGCGGTACCGACCGCCGTCACACGTGGCCGCGCGGGTATCTACGTCACCGGAGGTGTCGGGAACACGTTCCCGGATGCGACTGGCGAGGGCCGACTGTTCATTCGAAGCTATGACTCCAGAGGGAACGTCGCGTGGACGCGTCTGTTTGGCGGCTCCTCGATGATCGCGCCGGTGGGAGCGTCGGCGACGCGTGGTGGTGTGTACGTCGTGGGCGGAGTCGATAACGGGCCGGCCCTTCCCGGAGCCAAGGCATTCGGCGCGATTGACGCCTACGTCGCGCGCTTATCGCCGTAACAGCGTCTCAGGCCCGCAGTGGGTGTCGGAGCTCGTCACCGAGGGGTTGGGGGGGCGAGCCGACGGCGCGGATACCACAGACCGAAAATTATGGCCACGGCTGCGGCTTGCCTAGCGAGCGGAGAGCCTCGAGCTGCCTATACGGGATATGAGACGGTGGACCGGAGCGACCAAGGAGGGAACGTGGCCGAGTCGCACCATCGCGGCCGAAGCTGGGTGGACGATTGCCGCCTTCACCCTGATCATCGCCGTCAACATCGGCGATGGGATCGATGACGGCTTCTCCGTCTGGAACTGGATCCTGATTGCGCTCGGGGTGGTTTTCATTGTCCAAGCCGCTTACCGCCTGCGGACGTGGGCGCTTGCGACCGCCCGCCCGTGCTCGGTGAGACGCAGCTGGCGCCGCTCGTCCAGCTCGGCGAGACCGCGGCTGACGAGCCAGCGCTCGAGCTCGCGCGGGCTGAGGGTGCTCAGCGCTGCGTCTCGTTTGCTTTGGCGACCAGCTCCGAAGCGGTCAGGCCGGCAGGAGCCGTTTTCGGGTCCGCTAACGCCTGGGGGTAGTCGGGACTAGGGGCAGGCCCGTTCGGCCGGTCTGCGGGCGTATACGCGGCCTCGAAGTGGACCTGAGCAGGCGGCGCCGACATTCGGGCGAGTCTCGCCCTCGGCGCAAGCTTGTCTAGGCCGACGTGCGTTGCCGGTCCGGGCGAGATCCCGCAGGGGCCCAATAGGGGCCCAAACGCCCGAAACGGGGTTCGTGGAGGGAAGCCGCTCAAATACCCGGCGCGCTGCGTGGCCCACGTAGCCAAGCCACTTTCCGCCATCTCCCCGGACCTCCCGCAGGGCGCCGAGAAGTCTGGGGGACTAGAGGTCCCGAGTTGGAATCTCGGCGCCCCGATTGGAGGAAGCCCTGCAAAACGCCGGCCTTTTTAGTCTGGTCAACTGGCGTTGTACATCTCAAGGTGTACTGCCCGGCGGTTTAGCGTCAGCTGACTTCGCGCAGCGGCCGAGCCTGGGTGCTCGCCCGTGCGAGGCGCGTCCCGAGCACGGCAATCCAGAGTAACGGCACCGCGAGCAAGACGCGCTGGAGGAGGCCGTTCCAGCCCTCGAACGCCTCAGCGAAAACCACGAGGAGCAGCGCGAACGTCAGCGCGCCGGTGACGAGCGAGTAGCGTCGGAGGTCGCTCCAGCGGCTATCCGCCCGGAAGGCACGGGCGAGCACGAGCGGCGCGATCACCAGCAGGAGGAAAACCGCAACGCCAAGAAGGTCATGGACGTTGTGATGCCACGACACATCGCCCGAGTCCACCCTCTCCTTACACGCCTGCAATTCCGAGCTACAGTCGTTACGCGCTAGGCCCGCTGCGACGAAGTCGAGGCCAGCCAGAACGAGGAGAACTGACCCGACCGTTGCACTGGCGCCGTCATGAATCGCGTTGACGAGGCCGAGACCTAGGGCGAGCAGGCCGAGGCCCAGCGCGACGATGCCGGCGATCATGATCCACGCGTGCTGCGCGTCGAGTGCGGCGAGCGCGCTGATGTCCTCGCGTCGAGGGCTGTAGTCGTCCTGGACGCTCCAGGCGACCAACCACGCGACAGTGAAGAGGACGGACCCCGCGACCGCACACCCGCCCAGCAGGCGCCGTAGACCGTCCCGCGACACGGCCCGCAATGATCCCAGAGGACGAGCAGAGACATTCGTCGAGCGGGTCGTCGGGCTCGCGCTCGAGGCTCATGCCTGCGGCGATAGCGAGCCTGATACCGGCTACCGCCGAGTAGGACCGTCGGAAATTGCGGGTGGACGAGCGACTGGTACGCGCCGCGCCGCGCCGACCCGCCGCCCTGCTGCGCTCCCCGGAACCCACGCGTGACCTCGGCGGACGAGAGCTTTGGCGGCGGACACCCGGGCGAGCACATCCCGCGGCGCGTGCTCAAGGGCGGGTCGCACCTCTGTGCACTCAACTACTGCCTGCGGTATCGGCCTGCCGCCCGGCAGGCCAAGGCGATAGACACGTCGACAGGGCAGATCGGCTTCCGCTGCATCGTCCGGCAGTAGAGCCGTGCGCGCCACGTCAGCCTTCGGCGGTCCGATCGAGACGTCGACGCTAGCGTGCGCTACGAGCTCGTCCGCGGACGGTCACGTTCCTCGCTGTTGCTCGTTCGCTCGCGGGCCGACGACTCCGCGAGCCGCTTGATCGCTCCGAGGCGGTCGTCCCACTCGGCGGCGACTCGCGCGAGCCACTCACTTGCGGCGTCAAGCCGTTCCGGCCGGACGGCGTAGCGGACTTCACGCCCCACCCGGCGCGAATCGACGAGACCCGCGCGCTCGAGGACGGAGAGGTGCTTGGCGACCGCCTGTCGCGTGACGGGCAGATCGCCGGCGAGCGTGGTCGCCGTCGCCTCGCCGTGGGCTAGCAGGGCGTCGAGGAGCCTGCGACGCGTTGGGTCGGCGACCGCCGCCCAGAGCTCGTCGCCGTCGTCGCCTCGCCTCATTGGAGAGCTGGACGGACGAGCGTCGAGAGGTACTCGCGCAGCTCGTCGAGCTCGAGCTGCCAGCCCTGTGTGTTCTCGCCCGCGTACCTGGCCTTCTTGTCCTCGGACCAGTCCAGCTCCTGAAACCCGCTCTCGACGACGCGCAAGCGCGTGTGGTCACCCTCTGCGGCGAGGGTGAACTCGACGAGCGTCGAGTTGTCCTTGCGCTGCTCCTCGCCGACGGCGCGGACCCAGCGATAGGACAAATTGCGTTGCGGCTCGACCCGCTCGACCCAGGCACGGGCCGGGCCGTGCTCTCGCCAGTCAAATGTCGCCTCGCCGCCGGGGCGCAGGTCGATCTCGGCCGAGTCGCTGAACCAGCCGGCGACGTGCTCGGGCTCCGTGAGAACCGCCCAGACGACGTCGATCGGGGCCTCGATCAGGATCTCTCGCTCGATGCGCTCAGGAACCACCATCTCCTCCTTCGGGAATACGCAACCAACGGTTGCTCGTTATGTCGCATAGGAGCAACCAATGGTTGCAGGAGCACAGGATGAAAGGACTCGAGTGATGGACACGCAGGTGACTGATCACAAGATTGGAACGCGCGAGGAATGGCTCGCTGCACGTGAGCAACTCCTTGCCCGCGAGAAGGAACACACGAGACTCGGCGACGACCTCGCGCGGCAGCGGCGCGAGCTGCCCTGGGTGCGAGTGGAGAAGGAGTACCGCTTCGACACGGACGACGGTGAGAAGGCGCTCGGCGAACTGTTCGACGGGCACTCCCAGCTGCTCGTCTACCACTTCATGTTCGGCCCGAGCTACCAGGCCGGAGACCCCGTCAACTCATCCATAGCCGATACCGTCAACGGCGTGCTCCCACACCTGCGCGCTCGTGACGTGTCGTTCGTCTTCGTCTCCCAAGCGCCGCTGGAGAAGCTGCAGGCCTACAAGCGCCGCATGGGCTGGAGCTTTCCCTGGGTCTCGACCGCCCGCACCGACTTCAACTTCGACCTCGGCTTCTCGTTCACCGAGGCACAGGCTCGCGAGGCCGTGGCGCAGATGAGGCCGACCGGGCTCGCGCCGTGGGCCGGGCTACCGCCGATCGTCGAGCAGAATGCCCGCGCGACGGGCACCGACGTCGTCGGTTACCTGACCGAGAGCCCC
>DASSXA010000308.1:0-4162 GCA_035704315.1 Gaiellaceae bacterium | reverse complement strand
GCCCGCATCTCGGCGACGGCGGTCCAGTCGCCCTCGATGAACCCGTCGAAGTCCCACTCGCCCTTGAGGATCCGGTTCATCGTGTAGTCGTTGCCGCAGCCCGGCACGCCGTTGATCGCGTTGAACGAGCACATCGCTGTGTCCGCGCCGGCCTCGATTGCGGCCTTGAACGGCGGCAGATAGAAGTTCCGCAGCCGCTGCTCGGACATGTCCGTCGTGTTGTAGTCGCGGCCCGCCTCAGGCTGTCCGTAGGCGACGAAGTGCTTCGGGCTGGCGACGAGCTTGTCGGGCGCGCTGTAGTCCGCGCCCTGAATCGCCTTGACGCGCGCGGCGGCGAAGACCGAGTTCAGGTACGGATCTTCGCCGGCGGCCTCGGCGATCCGGCCCCAACGCGGCTCGTGCGAGACGTCGATCATCGGGGCGTAAGTCTGTTTGAGCCCAACGGCGGCCGACTCGCGCGCGCCGTAGGTGTGATCGTCGAACGCGACTTGCGGATCGAAGCTCGCGCCCGCCCCGAGCGGGATCGGGAAGATCGTTCGGAATCCGTGGATCGTGTCGAACGCGAACAGCATCGGGATCTTCAGGCGCGATTCTTCGACGGCAATGCGCTGAAGCTCTCTGATTCGCGCTGGATCAGTGACGCTGAGAACTGAGCCGAGACCCTTGCGCACCTCCGCTTCGGTGACAAGGAAGTCCGGCAGCAGCTGGATCTGCTCCAGCTTCTCCTCGAGCGTCATCTTTGCGAGCAGGCTGTTCACCCGCGACTCGATGCCGCGGTCTGCAGGCTGTCGCGTCGCCTGAAGCGCGCGCTCGTCGCTCGGCTGCGTTGCGGCGACGACGCCGCCCGCCAGCAGTGTGCTGAGCGCGAGGATTGCCAGGGCGACCGCAGCTCTGGGTCTGAAGCTCCACATGGCTCCCCCTCAGATATGGGTCGGTTCTAGAGCCGTCTACCCGGGAAATTGCGGGCGAAACGTCGATGACTGCGAGGGATGATGAAGTCATGCGTCTTGCCGCCTCGCTCTTGATCGCCGTCTCACTCCTCCCATTCGGCTGCGGCGGCGGCTCGCTTTCTGGTGAAGAGCAGGTCTCTTTCGTCACGGTCGACACCGATCCGGACTGGTCTCCCGACGGAAGACTGATCGCCTTTGCGAGCAGCCGCAACACCGGCGGCATCTACGTGATCCACGCAGACGGAACCGGGTTGCGGAGGGTGTTCCGCGGCCCTGCAAGCAACGTCGACTGGTCGCCCGACGGGCGTCGGATCGCATTCCAGGATCGCGGCATCTACGTACTGGACTTGGACGGCGGGCGCCCGAAGCGCGTCTTACGGGGCAACGGATTCTCGCTCCCGGCGTGGTCCCCGAATGGGCGTGAGCTGGCGGTCGTCAGAGACGAGCCTGACCTCTCGACGGCGATCTACGTCGTGAGAACCAACGGCACGAAGCTCCGGCGGCTCCTTCGTCCGCCCTTGCGGCGATCGAATCCGCAGTGGACGAGTCTCGCCGCCTCGGCTACGGAGCCTGCGTGGTCCCCCGACGGACGCCGCCTAGCGGTTCAAGCCGGAGACGGAGACATCGTGGTGGTCAGGCTCGCGGATGGGCGTCGACACGAGATCGCGACAGGCTACGAGCCGGCCTGGTCGCCGAACGGCTCGCGCATCGCCTTCTCACGTGACGATGCCGTTTGGATCGTCGCGTCCGACGGAAGCGACGAGCCGCGGCGCGTCGCAGGCGAGGGTGGGGATCCGTCGTGGGCACCGCAATCAGACCGTCTCGTTTTCGAAGTCCTCCATCACCGCGGCCGCTATCTCCGGAAGGCGGAGTCCCTGTCTCTCGTCGATGCGACGGGCCACGACCTGAGGAAGCTCACGTTCGGAGGCTCGAGTCAGGACGATCCAGGCTGGCGGCAGGACCTGCCGCCTGTGCCCTGAGCCGGATGGGTCGACCGAGGAGGCGGCGTCTTGCCACCGCCTCCTCGGCCGTGTGATGTGCAGCTAGTGGGCGAAGACGCCCTGCGGCGTGCCAAGGCCGGTCACGTTGTCCCAGCCTGCGTTTGTGTGCTGCGTCGGCGAGCCGGAGTAGTCGTCGAACGTCCGAAGACGATCGGAGGTGCCTGCACTCGCGTCGACGCTGTTTACGTAGTTGCGGCGCGCGACCGCCGTCTTCACCGAGAGCACGTCGGTGAACGAGCCCGCGTTGGCGTAGAAAGCGGGATTGGCAAAGCCGTGCGGATGTCCCGCCTTCTGATCCGCGAGCGCCATCAGGCCCGCGACGATCGGGCTCGAGAGGCTCGTGCCCCCGATCCGGTACTCGTCGTAGTGCGCGCCCTCGGGGAACGTCTGTGTCTGTCCGATGAGCAGGCCCGTCTGCGGGTCGCCTAGTGCCGCGACGTCGGGGACTCCGCGGCCGCTCAGGTTGAGGCCTGCGCTGGCTTGGTACGAAGGCTCGGGGAAGATCCGGCTCACTCCGCCCCCGGAGCCGTAGAGCCACCCGGCCCGCGAGCAGGCGAGCGTGGCGGTGTTGCAGCTGTAGTCGCTCGTGCCCCACCCGGTCACGAGAACGCGAGTGTTGGCTTGACCGACGCCGAGGCTTGTCCCGCCGACCGCAGTCACCCACGGGCTGGAAGCGGGCCAGTCCGTCGTAGCGAAGCCGAACGTTGCGGTCTCGTCCCCGGTGTCACCCGACGAGAAGTAGACGCCGATGCCTTCGGCAGCCGCCTGGATGAGCGTGTCCTCGAAGGGCTTCACGTAGCCGGGCGGCAAGAGCTCGGTTGCGAAGCCGTACGTACCAACCTTGCGGATCCTGCTTCGGGTTCTCCGGTCGGCGGTAGACGCCGGGAGGCACGACCTGGGTGAGCTGCGACGGGCTCATCGTCGGTAGGCCACGATTGATCGACCACTGGTGGACGTCGGTCACGATCGTCGGCGACGCGTAGGCGTCGATGACCGCGACGGTCTGTCCCGCCCCGTCGTAACCGGAGATCCCGTACGCCCCTTTGACCTGTGCAGGCGTGTAGCCCTTGACCGTCCATGGCGCGGTGGAGGGGCTGGCGAGGGCCGTGAAGCCGGGCGGATAGGCGTATGGCGAAACGAACTCCGCCCAGTACGCCGACAGTGGCGGAGCGTTTCGGAATCCCGGTGACGGAGGGGCGTTCTTGTCGACGACGTGATCCGTCCGAACGAACACCGCGCTGTCGTCGAGCCCGACCACCCCGGTAACGCTGTCCGCGAGCGCGTTCGGAATTGCGATGTCGGCCGATGGCGAGCGAACCGTCTTGCCGCGAACGCTGTACATCGCGAACTGCGTGCCGAATGCGGCCTCCGCCTGTGCGACGGTGCCCTCCGCGGCCACGTAGTGGTTGTTCGCAGGCGTGTAATCGACCGTGAAGCCCTGGCTTCTAAGCCATGACTGGACTGCACCGACCTGTGCCTGCGTCGGCGCGAAGCGCCTGCGGAACTCCGAAGGCGTGAGGTAGTGGCCGTACGAAGAGCTATTCGGGTCCGAAACCGCCTTTGCAAGCGCCTCGGCGCCCGTCTTGTCGTTCTACCCGAGGTAGACGCGGAAGCCCACCGTGCCGGCCGGATCTGCCGCACCTATGAGATTGCCTTGCTTGGCCCAGGCCGGTGCGCTTCCATGCAGCGTCCTAGACGAAGCGGCGCCCATCGCGCCGACCGAGGTGATGCCGAAGACGAGCATGGCCGCGACCGCGCTCGCCGTTGAGACTATTCGGAGCATTCCGTCCTCCTGGGGGGCGTGCGCGTGGCGGCCTAACGGCACTTGACCCCTTTCGCACGCACGTCCTCCCTTCGAATTGCCCCTCCGTGCGGCGGCGGCGGACAAGTTACGCACAGGACGCCGAAGCACAAGGAACGTCGGTGTTCGCGGCGGCGCTGTCACGCTCGTCCGCGGTTCGCAGCGCCGGCCCGATTCGGGGGTCAGACCCCGCAACGAACGTGTGCCAACATTGGAACAAAAGTGATACGGCTGCGCCGGGATTTCTCTTGGTCAAGCGCAACAAACCGCGAGACCGGTCCCGTTTGGGGAGAAAAAGGCACAGGGTCGTGACGGGGTCTGACCCCGTTCGCGACGCTGGAATCGGCGCTCCGCGCCTAGATCGTCTTGAACTGCTCGAACGGCTGGCGGCAGCTCTTGCAGTACCGGAG
>DASSXA010000183.1:0-4307 GCA_035704315.1 Gaiellaceae bacterium | reverse complement strand
AAGCGCGACGATCGCCGCCAGCACGAGCACGACGAACCAGGTCACGTTCACCGTCGGATGGAGCACGTTCGGGAGCCTGAAGCCTGCCCAGCCTCGCTTGACAACCTGCTCGTTCCAGTCGTCCTGCGCCGCGACGCCGACTCCGTAGACGAACATCAGGCCGATCACGAAGGCGACCGCAAGGCGCGGACGTAACCGCGACAACTGCAGCGCTGCAAGCGCGAGGAGGGTCCCATCCAGCCCTTCGTGTTCGCCGAGATGGACCGCCGGATGCAGCAACCCGTCTCCGCCCCGACGCATCTCCTCCCCGAGGAAGACGTCCCCGGGCGCGTAGAGCCCGAGCGTGGCAAAGATCCATGGGGTCGCCGCGACAACCAGGACAACGGCAATCCCCACACGCAGTAGGTCGAGCCGGCGCGCGCCGATGGTTTCCCAGGGGGCGAGCGCACTGAGCACGACGGCCATTGCCACACCGAGTACTGGCACGAGGTTGGTCGGCTTCGCATCGAGGTCGTTCTGATCGATCACCCCGGGCCAAGCAGTCACCGCGCACAGCACCGTCGCCGTCCCGGCTGCCCACATCGCACGGCGCGCGCCAAGCCGATCCGCCGCCAGCCACGCAATCGGAATTGCGGCCAGCGACACCGGGTAGTTGAGGAAGACCAGCAAGCGGCTAGCGCCGTTCCGAAGGCCCTCGTTGCTGACGTTGTAGAGCTCGTTGGCGGGCAGCCGCCAGTAGGTGATGAACACGGCGAGCCCGACGGCAGCGAAGAGGGCCCAAACGAGCCCGACCGCCGCGAACCATCTGCGCCAGCTCACCGGCCCATCATCGCTCGCACGCGCAGGTCGGGCTAGATTCGCGCGGTGCGCGAATGGAGCGCCGAAGTCACCGTCGACGCGGAGCTCGCACGACGGCTGATCCGGGAGCAGTTCAACTGGGAGGTCGGATCCCTTCGTCTGCTCGGAGAGGGCTGGGACAACACCGTCTGGCTCGTCGACGAGCGTTGGACGTTCCGCTTTCCGAGGCGGTCGGTGGTTGTGTCAGGCATCGAGAACGAGATGGCGGTGCTCCCGCAGCTCGCGCCCCTCCTGCCGCTTCCGATCCCGAGCCCGACGTTCTTGGGCCGCCCCACGTCGGCCTTCGAGTGGCCGTTCTACGGAGCGCCGCTCCTTCCCGGCCGCGAGCTCGCGGAGGCTGGACTCGACGACGACGGACTAAACGCTCTGGCGCGTCCGCTCGCCGAGTTCCTGAGAGCGCTGCACTCGACCGAGCTCGACGCGGAGCTGCCGATAGATCCGATCGGGCGCGCGGACATGGCCGTACGAGTGCCGAGAGCGATCGAGTTCCTGGACGAGGTGGAGAGTCTCGGTCTCTGGCGCCGACCGCCCGTCGTCGGCGATGTGCTCGCGAGCGCACGTGAGCTCCCCCCTCCTGAGTCGACGGCGATCGTGCATGGCGATCTGCATTTGCGCCACCTGCTCGTCGGCGAGCGCGGCGAGCCGACCGCGGTCATCGACTGGATCGACGTCTCCCGAAACGACCCCTGCGTCGACCTCGTTCTGTACTGGTCGGCACTACCGCCGCCGGGACGCGCCGAGTTCCTCGACGCCTATGGGACCCTGGCCGAAGAGCAGCTCCTCCGCGGTCGCGTTCTGGCCCTGTTCCTTTGCGCAGTGCTTGCCGTCTATGCCCGCCACGAGGGCATGCCGGCGCTCGAGCGCGAGGCGATCGCGGGTCTCGTCCGCACAAGTCGAGGGTGACGTCTCTCATCTTTCTCTCACCTGTGCTCTCTACCGTCGTGTGAAATGACGAAGGCCGTCGAAGCCGAGGGCCTGCGCAAGCAGTACGGCGAGCTCGTTGCGGTCGAGGACCTCACGCTGAGCCTCGAGGCCGGAGAGATCCTCGGCGTGCTGGGCCCGAACGGCGCAGGCAAGACGACGGCGATTCGCGTGCTGACGACGATCCTGACCCCCGACCGAGGGACGTTCAGCGTCGCTGGTGTTCCGCACACGCGCCCGACCGAGATCCGTCGCCGGATCGGCGTCCTCCCCGAGAGCGCCGGCTACCCGGACCGGCAGACCGGCGAGGAGTATCTCCGCTTCCACGCGCGGCTGTACGGGCACAGCCGGGCGAGCGCCCGGGAGATTGCCTCCACACTCCTCGCCGAGGCCCGCCTCGCCGATCGCGGCCGCTCGCTCGTCGGCGGCTACAGCCGGGGGATGCGCCAGCGGCTCGGGATCGCGCGGGCGCTGGTCAATGAGCCGAACGTGATCTTCCTCGATGAGCCGACGCTCGGACTGGACCCAGCCGGCCAGCGCGAGGTGCTCTCCCTCGTGCGGCGCATGGCCCGCGAGCGCGGCGCCACCGTTCTGCTCAGCACGCATCTCCTCGCGGAGGTGGAGGAGGTCTGCACGCGCGTCCTCATCCTCAACCGCGGCCGCGTCGCAGCCGAAGGCACTGTCGTGGAGGTGGCCCGCCGCGCTGCTGCACCACGCAGTGCGATCCTGCGCGTCACGCCCGAGCGGACAGGCGAAGCCGCCCGCGTCCTCGCGGACGCACCCGGCATCGGGCACGTGGAGTCGACTAACGGCTTGCCTGGAAGCTTGACCGCGACGCTCGTCCGGAGCGACGGGAACGAGGCTCTCCGAGCGCTGGCCGAAGCAGGCGTTCCCGTTCTCGCCTTCGAGCTCGAGGGCGCCCGCTTGAGTGACGCGTTCCTTGCGATGACGGAGCCCGACTGAGATGAAAGGGCTGGCCGTGATCGCAGAACAGGAGCTGCGCGATCTATGGATCGGTGGCCGGGCGCTGCTGCTCGGCCTCGCCTTCAGCCTGCTGCTGAGCGTCCTCTCCTATCTCGTCGCGACCAACACGGCGCTGAACTACCTGGAGCAGCGCGAATCGGTGAACCTCACGCTGCAGGTCGCGATTGCGATCGGCGCGCTCCTTGCGCTCCTCGTCGGCGCGGACACGATTAGCGGCGAGCGTGAGCGCGGCACGCTCGAGACCTTGCTCCTGACACCGGTAGCTCGCACGGGCATCACGACCGGCAAGCTGCTCGGCGCGCTCTCGCTCTGGATCGCCGCCTTCGTGATCGCGATCCCGTACGTCTGGTTCCTGGGACGCGGGATCGGCATCGTCGGCGTCGCTCTCGCCGTTGGTCTGCTCGTCGGAACGCTGCTCGCGGTCTTTCTGGCCTCGCTGGGCGTTCTGGTCAGCGCGCTCGCGGCCTCGAATCGAATCAGCCTGTCGGTCAGCCTCTTCCTGCTCCTCGCGCTTTACGCACCGACCCAGTTTCCGACCCGGGCGCAGCAGGGTTGGGCCGGGGAGCTCCTGCTCCGGATCAATCCGATCGCCGCCGGCGAGCACTACGTCGGCAAGATCGTCATCGACGCGCACTCCTGGAGTCGGGACGCGTCGTGGCTGCTCTCACCGGTCATCGCGGCAGCCGCCTTCGCGGTTGCTGCGGTCGTGTCCGCACGGTGGGTCCGTCTGCGGGGAGCAGCTTCCGGATGACCCGCCTCCTCGTCATCTGCTGCGCTGCCGCGATTGCGATCGGCCTCGCACCGTCGGTGGCCCGCGCCGTGGTCACGGTCTCGCCCAGCCGCACCGAAGTGTCGACTTCGATCGGACGCGATTTCAGCTTCACGACGCGCGTCGACAATAAGGCCTCGACCGCTACGCAGCCGCTGGTGGCGCACCTCAACGTCCTCAGCCTGCGCCCCGGCGTCTACGTCGACCCCGAAGACTGGTCGTCGCGCCGCACGGTGTTCATCGGCTCGATTCCGGCCCGTGGTTCACACACGATCGACTGGAAGGTCAAGGCTGTGAATAGCGGTGACATCGGGATCTACGTTGCCGTGTTGCCCCAGAGCGGCCAGGCCGAGCGGCCGGTCACGGGACCGACGATCCACGTCAGCATCACGCAGCGAAGGACGCTGAACTCCGGAGGCATCGTCCCCCTCGCCGCGGGCATCCCCGCGGCCCTTGCCGCTCTCGCGGTTGGAGTGCGGCTCAGCAGGAAACGGCGCTGATCTAGCCAATCATCCGCTTGGGACGACGCCGGCCGGCGAGCCGACGCGTACAGTCGTCCCAGCAGCGTCCGCTACGGAAGGAAAAGGCAAATGGCGTGGTTCTGGTGGCTTCTCTTCGCACTGGTCGCGGTGATGTGGATTGCCGCGCTCGTCGACATCATTCGGCGGCGGCATCAGATGTCGGGCGGCAAGCTCGCTGCTTGGCTGCTCATCATCATCATCTTCCCGGTCCTCGGAGCGATCGCCTACTTCATCGTCCACGGTGCCGGCGGGCC
>DASSXA010000298.1:0-3165 GCA_035704315.1 Gaiellaceae bacterium | reverse complement strand
GATCCTCGCCTTCCTGCTGCGCGCGCAAGACGCGTTGCAGCTGCCGTTCGAGCGCTTCCTCTACGGCGACCTCTCGCCGATCGCGAACGGAACCCGATTCGGCATCGCCTTCATCACGATGACGCTCGGCTTCGCCGCCGTGGCAGCGTTCCTGTTCCTCGCCTGGCTGACCGACCGGAGTGTGCTGCTCTGGCCTGCGCTGCTGCTTGCGGCCGCGCTGGCCTCCGGCCTGTCGCTCTCAGGGCATTCGGCGGCAGAAGCCGGCTCGTCGGACTGGTCGAAGCTCGCGGACTGGGTCCACCTCGTTTCTGCCTCCCTCTGGGTCGGCGGTCTCGTCGGTTTGCTCGTCGCCGGCGAGCTTCGCCGCACGGCGTTCGTCCGCTTCGCGCGCCTCGCGCCCGCGCTGATCGCGGTCTTGCTGGCGGCAGGGATCTATCTCAGCGTCCTGCGGCTCCCACACATGAACGATCTCTGGACCACCGATTACGGGCGGGTCCTGCTCGTCAAGATCGCCCTCGTCTGCGTAGCCCTCGCCTGGGGCGGTGTCCATCACGTGTTCGTGCGCCCGCGGCTCGACCACCCGGCCGCGGCGCGGTGGATGCCGAGGAGCATCGCGGGCGAGAGCGCCGTCGCAATGAGCGTGCTCCTCGCGGCGGCCGTCCTGGTGAACTCGAAGCCTCCGCCCGCGCCGCAGCCCAACCAGGCGCCTGGGGTCGCCGCGAGCGTGAAGGAGAAGCCGGCTAGCCCGTCTCCGCGAAGCGTGCGAGTGCGTTGACGAGCGACCGCAGCTGACGTCCGCGCTCCGTCAGCCGGTACTCGACGAGCGGCGGCCGGGCGTCCGTCACCGTCCGCTCGAGCACGCCGGCCTCCTCGAGGTCAGTCAGCCGCTGGGCCAGCGTCGCCGGCGGGATCTTGCCCAGAGCCTGCAGAAACTCGTTGAAGCGGACAGCGCCACCCTCATGCGAGACGTAGAGGATCGAGACCGTCCACCGCCGCTCGAGGAGATCCGCCGCACGGCGGACCTCCTCGGGGAGAGGCGCGCAGCTACGACAGCGCATGCGCCGGCTGCGGCTCGAGCGAGAGCTCGAGCACCTCATCCAGGCTCATCACCGGGTGGAAGCTGATCTCGTTGCGGACGTCTTCCGGGACGTCGTCGAGGTCGGCTCGGTTCCGCTCCGGGATGATCACGTCGGTGAGGCCGGCAGCATGCGCGGCGAGCGCCTTCTGCTTCAGCCCGCCGATCGGCAGCACTCGACCTTGCAACGTGACCTCGCCGGTCATGCCGACGGTGTGCTTCACCGCCCGGCCCGTGAGCAGCGAGGCGAGCGCAGTCGTCATCGTGATCCCGGCGCTGGGGCCGTCCTTCGGGATCGCGCCGGCCGGAACGTGAACGTGGAAGCTCGCGTCCTCGAAGTCGTGGTCGTCGAGCCCGAGCTCGTCGGCATGCGAGCGCACGTACGAGAGGGCGATTCGCGCCGACTCCTTCATGACGTCGCCGAGCTGGCCGGTCAGGACGAGGCCGTCCTTGCCCGGCATCTTGGTCGCCTCGACGAACAGCACGTCGCCGCCCGTGCCGGTGACCGCCAGTCCGGTGGCCACTCCGGGCACCGCGGTTCGCTCGGCCGACTCCTGGTAGAAGCGCTGCCGCCCGAGCGCATCGCGAACCGCCGGCTCGTCGATCGAGATCGGCGGCTCGGCGGTGCCGGAGGCCACGGTCGTCGCGGTCTTCCGCAGCAGCTTTCCGAGCTCGCGCTCGAGCTGGCGAACGCCCGCCTCGCGCGTGTACTGGCTGACGATCAGCTCGAGCGTGATCTCGTCGATCGACACCTCGTCCTCAAGAAGGCCTGCCCGCTCGCGCTGACGCGGCCACAGATAGCCGCGTGCGATCGCGACCTTCTCGTCGACCGTGTACCCGTCGAAGCGGATCACTTCCATGCGGTCGAGCAGTGGGCCCGGGATCGTCTCCGCGATGTTCGCGGTGGCGATGAAGACAACCTCGGAAAGGTCGAGCTCGACGTCGAGGTAGTGGTCGCGGAACGAGTGGTTCTGGGCCGGGTCGAGCACCTCCAGTAGCGCCGCGGACGGATCGCCGCGCCAGTCGGCGCCGACCTTGTCGACCTCGTCCAGCAGGATCACCGGGTTCATCGTCCCGGCGTCCCGCAGGGCACGAACCAGCCGGCCCGGTAGCGCGCCGATGTAGGTGCGACGGTGACCGCGGATCTCCGCCTCATCGCGAACGCCTCCGAGCGACATGCGCACGAACTCGCGATTCAGTGCTCGGGCGATGGACTCGCCGACCGACGTCTTGCCGGTTCCGGGCGGGCCGATCAGCGTCAGAATCGCGCCGGACCGCTTGTCCTCGGCGATGCCGCGCTCCTCCCGCAGCTTGCGGACCGCCAGGTATTCGACGATGCGCTCCTTGACGTCGTCGAGGCCGGCGTGATCCGTATCAAGGACCTCGCGCGCGTGAACCGGATCGAGACGCTCCTCTGAGCGTGTGCCCCAGGGAACGGCGAGTAGCCAGTCCAAGTACGTGCGGATCATCGACGCCTCGCCGCTCTGGTCACCCATGCGCTCCAGGCGGCCGACCTCGCGCTCGGCCTGCTCCCGAACCTCGTCAGGCAGGTCCGCCTCGGCGATCTTTAGGCGGTAGTCCTCGGAGACCGACGCGTCGTCCTCGCCGAGCTCCTTCCGAATCGACTCCAGCTGGCGGCGCAGGATGTACTCGCGCTGCTGGCGCTGGGCACCCTCTTCGACGTCGTCACGGATCCGCTGGCGGATCTGGAGCTCGGCCAGGCGCTCGCGCTGAAGGCGAAGGGCCAGCCCGAGCCGCTCGACGACATCGATGGCCTCCAGCAGCTCGATCCGCTGTTCGAATGTGGCCTCCGGCGCGTAACCCGCAGTGTCCGCGAGCGCACCGACTTCGCGAATCGAGCGGACGAATGCCGAGATGCGCCCGTCGTCACCGCGCAGCTCGAGGATCTCCTCGACCACGGCACGGTACTCTCGCTCGAGCTCGCGGGTCTTGACGCCCGGCGGCTCGACGTCCGGACGCTCCTCCACCTCGACGCGGAGACGGCCCCGCGAGTCGGTGTGGGCGGCGCCCGCGATTCCGCGGTGCAAGCCGACGACATTGACGGCCGTACCGGCACCGGGCAGACGCAC
>DASSXA010000053.1:0-8707 GCA_035704315.1 Gaiellaceae bacterium | reverse complement strand
CCTTGAACGGCTGGAAATCGTCACCCTCACGTCAAGGGAGCTTTCCGATCTGGACATGATCGCTTCGGGCGCGCTCTCGCCGCTCGAGGGGTTCATGAGCCGTGACGATTACGCGAGCGTCGTGGACGAGATGCGCCTGGCGGACGGCCTGGCATGGGCGCTCCCGGTCGGCCTCGCGGTGGACGAGCCCCCACAGGGTGACCGCGTGGCTCTCGCCGACGCTCAAGGCCGCCCGCTTGCCGTCCTCGAAGTGGAGGAGACCTTCGAGTACGACAACGAACGCGAAGCCGAGCAGTGCTTTCGGACGACCGATGACGCCCATCCAGGCGTCGCGCGGCTCTACGAGCAGAAGCCGCTCTACCTTGCCGGCCGAGTGACGGTCTTCGACCGCGCCCGACCGCCCTTCCCCGAGCTCGCCCTCGACCCCGCCGAGACCCGCGCCGAGTTCGCCCGCCGCGGGTGGAAGCGGATCGTGGGCTTCCAGACCCGCAACCCGATCCACCGCGCGCACGAGTACCTCACGAAGACCGCGCTCGAAACCGTCGACGGCCTCCTCATCCACCCGCTCGTGGGCGAGACGAAGTCCGATGACGTCCCTGCCGCCACCCGCGTCGAGTGCTACCGCGTGCTGGTCGACAACTACTACCCGGAAGCTCGCGTCGTCGTCTCGGCCTTCCCGGCCGCGATGCGCTACGCCGGGCCGCGGGAGGCGATCTGGCACGCGATCTGCCGGAAGAACTACGGCTGCTCGCATTTCATCGTAGGTCGCGACCACGCCGGCGTCGGCGACTACTACGGCTCGTACGACGCCCAGCTGATCTTCGACGAGTTCGAGCCGCACGAGCTCGACATCGAGCCGATGTTCTTCGAGCACGCCGTTTTCTGCCGCGTCTGCGGGTCGATGGTGTCGCCGAAGACCTGCCCCCACGGCGGCGACGACCACGTCTTCCTCTCGGGGACGAAGGTGAGGGAGATGCTGGGTCGGGGCGAGCTGCCCCCGGTCGAGTTCTCGCGGCCCGAGGTGGCGCAGGTCTTGATCGAGGCCTACGGTGAGGCTTGACAGGACGCGGAGCCTTTGGATAGAAGTCGCTAATTCCTGTGATTAGAACTTCGTATCAAAGGAGGCTCATGAGTAAGCGCGTTTCCCTCGTACTTGTCGTCGTTGCACTCGCCGTAGCCGCGGTCACGGCAGCGGTGCTCACGAACGACGACGCGCAGGCACGAACGCAAGATACGAAGCTGACGCTCGTCGCGTACTCGACGCCGCGCGACGCCTACGCCGACATCATCCCCGAGTTCCAGAAGACGGCCAAGGGCAAGGGCGTCGAGTTCGAGCAGTCCTACGGCGGCTCCGGCGAGCAGGCCCGCGCCGTCAAGGCCGGCCTGAAGGCCGACATCGTTGCGCTCTCGCTCGAGCCGGACGTCACGACGCTCGTCAAGGCCGGACTCATCAGCCCGAAGTGGAAGCAGAACAAGTGGCAAGGCATCGTCACCCGCTCGGTCGTCGTCTTCGTAGTCCGTCGCGGCAATCCGAAGAAGATCAAGGACTGGGAGGACCTGGTCAAGAAGGACGTCGAGGTCGTCACGCCCAACGTCCAGACCTCCGGCGGCGCGAAGTGGAACGTCATGGCCGCCTATGGGGCCATGCGGAAGAAGGGCAAGACGCACAAGCAGGCCGTGGCGTACCTGCGCAACCTCTACAAGCACGTCGTCTCGCAGGACAAGAGCGCGCGGGAGGCGCTCCAAACGTTCCTGGCGGGCCGCGGTGACGTCCTCCTCGCCTACGAGAACGAGGCGATCTTCGCGAACAGCAAGGGCCAGGACGTGCCGTACATCATTCCGAAGGCGACGATCCGGATCGAGAACCCGATCGCGATCCTGAAGACCTCGAAGAACAAGGCCGCGGCAGGCGCGTTCCTCAACTTCGTGCGCACGCCGAAGGCGCAGAAGATCTACGGCGACAACGGCTACCGGCCGGTCCTCACCTCCACGCTCAAGAACTTCAAGTTCCCGGTGCGCCCGTGGCTCTTCACGATCAAGAGTCTCGGCGGCTGGGCCTCCGTGGACAAGCAGTTCTTCGATCCGAAGACCGGCATCGTCACCAAGATCCAGAAGGAGACCGGCTGAGCACCCCAGCGGTTTCGATCCCCGCCCCCCGGGTCTCTCGAGGCCCGGGGGCGGCGATCGCACAGGGGCTCGCGACCGCCTATCTCAGCCTGATCGTCCTCCTTCCGCTCGCAGCGCTCGTGTGGCATGCGGCGGGGGGCGGCATCGACGACTTCCGGGCGGCCATCACCGATCCACAGGCGGTGGCGGCGCTGAAGCTGACGCTCGTCGCCTCGGCCGGGGTTGCGCTCATCAACGCGGTGATGGGAACGATCGTGGCCTGGATCCTCGTCCGCGACCGCTTTCCGGGGCAGTCCGTCATCAACGCGCTCGTCGACCTGCCCTTCGCGCTGCCGACGATCGTGGCCGGCCTCACCCTGCTCACGCTCTACGGCCCGACGAGCCGGGTGGGTGTGAACGTGGCCTTCTCGCGCTGGGCGGTGCTCGTCTCACTGCTCTTCGTGACGTTGCCGTTCGTGATCCGGACCGTGCAGCCCGTGCTCCTCGAGCTCGACCGCGAGATGGAGGAGGCCGCGGCGTCCCTCGGAGCCGGCTCCTTCCAGATCTTCCGCCGGATCGTCTTCCCGAACCTGCTGCCGGCGATCCTGTCCGGCGTCGCGCTCGCGTTCGCCCGGGCGATCGGGGAGTTCGGCGCGCTCGTGCTGATCACCGGGAACCTGCCGTTCCGGACGGAGGTCGCCTCCGTCTACATCTTCGGCCGGATCGAGAGCGGTGACCCGCGGAGCGCAGCCGCGGTCTCTGTCGTCCTCCTGGTCATCACCTTCCTGGCGCTGTTCCTGATCGGCGCGCTGCGCCGGCGCGTGACGAGGCATGACGCGACTGCGTAGATATCTGCTCAGGTTCGTCGGGCTGAGCTACCTCGGCGTGTTGCTCGTCGCCCCCGTTGCCCTGGTCTTCTACCGCGCGTTCGAGAACGGCGTCGGGGAGGCCTGGGACGCCGTGACGACGCCCACCGCGAAGCACGCGCTGCTCGTGACGATCATCATCGCCGCGATCGCAGTCCCGGCGAACACGATCTTCGGGATCGTCTGCGCGATCGCAATCGTCCGCCACCGGTTCCCCGGCAAGAATCTCGTCAACGTGATCGTCGACTTGCCGCTCGCGCTCTCGCCGGTGATCGTCGGGCTCGCGTTCCTCCTCTTGTTCGGCACCGGCGGCTGGCTGGACGGCCTGCCGTTCGACGTCGTCTTCGCCCTCCCGGGGATGGTGCTCGCGACGATCTTCGTCTCGCTCCCGTTCGTGGTGCGCGAGGTCGTGCCGGTGCTGCGCGAGATCGGCACGGAGCAGGAGCAGGCCGCTGCGACCCTGGGTGCCGGCGGCTGGCAGACCTTCCGTCGCGTGACATTCCCGGCGATTCGCTGGGCGGTGGCCTACGGCGTCGTCTTGACCACGGCCCGGGCGCTCGGCGAGTTCGGCGCGGTCAGCGTCGTGTCCGGTCGTCTGATCGGCAAGACCGAGTCGCTGACGCTGCATGTGGAGGAGCGCTATCAGTCGTTCGACTATGTCGGCGCCTATGCCGCGTCCGTCCTCCTTGCGATGCTGGCGATCGCGACGCTCGTGGCGATGACGGTGTTCAGGCCGAAGGACGAGGTGCGTTAGGTGGCGATCGAAGCCCACTCGGTCACGAAGCGTTTCGGCGACTTCACCGCAGTCGACGACGTGTCCATCTCGGTCCCGGCCGGCTCGTTGACGGCCCTCCTGGGCCCCAGCGGCAGCGGCAAGTCGACGCTGCTGCGGGTGATCTCGGGCCTCGAGCAACCGGACGCGGGACGCGTGGTCATCGAAGGCTCCGACGTCACCGGGCTGCCGCCGCAACGACGCGGCATCGGCTTCGTCTTCCAGCACTACGCGGCCTTCAAGCACATGACCGTGCACAAGAACGTCGCTTTCGGGTTGGAGATTCGGCGGAGACCACGCGCCGAGGTCAAAGCGCGGGTCGAAGAACTGCTCGACCTCGTGCAGCTATCGGGCCTCGCGAAGCGCTATCCGGCGCAGCTTTCCGGCGGTCAGCGTCAACGCATGGCGCTCGCACGCGCCCTCGCCGTCGAGCCGACGGTGCTGCTCCTCGACGAGCCGTTCGGCGCCCTCGATGCCCGCGTCCGCAAAGAGCTCCGCGCCTGGCTTCGCCGCCTTCACGACGAGGTGCACGTCACGACAGTCTTCGTCACGCACGACCAGGAAGAAGCGATGGAGATCGCCGACCAGATCGTCCTGATGAACCAGGGCCGGGTCGAGCAGACCGGCACCGCGCGGGACCTCTACGAGCAGCCCGCGAACGAGTTCGTGATGAGCTTCATCGGGCCCGTCAGCCACTTCGGCGAGGAGCTCGTCCGGCCGCACGACATCGACGTTCGACGCGAGCCCAACGGCTCAGCCGAGCGCGCCACCGTCGAGCGGGTCGTCCACCTGGGGTTCGAGGTGCGCGCCGACCTGGCGCTCGACGACGGCCGCGAAGTCTGGGTGCAAATGACGCGCGACGAAGCGCACCAGCTCGACCTGCGGGAGGGCACGCAAGTCTTCGTGGCCAAGCAGTAGTTGGTCATCAGACCCGCAACGCCGAGCGACGTCGCCGCGCTCTCGGATCTGGCCAAGCGCACATGGTCGGACGCCTTCGGCTATTCGGTCAGTCCCGCTGAGGAGGCAGCAGAGCTGGAGGAAAAGCGTTCCGAGGCGTATTTCGCCGAGGCTCTCCGAGGATCGACGATCCTGGTAGCGGAGACCGACGCCGTGCTCACTGGATACGTGCAGTTCGGCGATGTTGGTATTCGCGGCGTCGAGGCGGGGCCGGGAGATCAGGAGCTTCACCGCATCTACGTCGAGACCGAGATGCAAGGCCGGGGCGTCGGTCGTAGCCTGATGAACGTGGCCCTTCAGCACCCCCGTCTGGCAGATGCAAGCCGCATCTTCCTTCAGGTCTGGGAGAGGAACGAGCAGGCGATCGGTCTCTATGAAAGCCTCGGGTTCCGAACGGTCGGCAAGACCACTTTCACCATCGGCTCAGGAGAGGTGGCAGAAGACCTCGTCATGGTGCTCGACCGTGAGGGTCAGGCGGTCAGCGCGAGGTAAGGCATGTAGGTCGTCAGGTCGACGACAGAGACGGCCGGTAGCTCGTCGCCTGCGCAGCGGAGCCGATCGAGCCCGTCCTTCAGCGGTCGGCCGAACCAGCGCTCGAACGTCTGGCGCCGCTGGATCTCCTTCAGCGCCGCCACGACCGCCGGGCGGGCGAGCCCGAGCGGGTAGGTGCCGAGCGGGTGGGCGTCGTCCTGTGAGCGCACCTTGAAGAGCCCGTCGGCCGTGCGGATCCGGATCCACTTGTTCCCGCTGGGGATGCCGAAGACCTGCGGCGGCGCCAGGGACCCGATCGCCAGGCCTTCCCGACGTTCCCCGAGCCACCAGGCCCTCGGCTTGATCTCGATCATCCGCGCCGAAGTGTCCGCGAGGCTCTCGTAGTAGCTCGTGATCTCCTCGGCCGTAGGAGCGCCGACCCGGAACCGGCGGCCCATCCGCTGCTGCCGCACTTCGTCGGCGATCACCTCACGGGCCAAAGCCTCTGTCGCACGCGACCGGGCCAGCGCGCGACGATAGGCCGCGCGGCTGCCGCGGAAGTGGGACGCGATGATCGCCCGCTCGGCGGCGAGCACGTCGACCTGGTCGACCTGGACGAGCCCCGCGAGGACGGCGCGTGCGTAGGCCGCAGAGAACGCCACGCCGGGGTCACCCGTGACGCGGGTCAGCTGCGTGAGGCCGGCGCGGGTGATCGAGCGGTCTCCGATCGAGCAGCGGACGCCGCGCGGCAGCGCGATCTCCTGCTGGGTGAACGAGGTGTCGAAGTCCGGGCCCGCTAACTCCGGGCCGTTGCAGAGCCTTCGATCGCGCGTCCAGAGCCAGATACAGGCGCCGACCTCCTTGTCAGGATCAGCCTGTGCCGTATTTCGGGCTTGCCAACCCCACGACCAGACGCTGCCGAGCCCGGTCTCGCGCGCGACCTGCTTGATTGCAAGCGCCTGGAGCTTGACATGGTTGAACCAGGGAATCGCGGCCATGCTCCCGCGGTTCGAGGCCTGGAAGCCGAGCATGATCCCGACCCTGTCGGCGGGGATCCCGATGTCGGTGAACGTCCGCACCGCCTCGCGGAAGCGGGCGCGCACCGTGCGGCCACCGGCCACCGCTCCCTGCCGGTTGATCAGCTTCCCGGTGAAGTAGACCTCCTGGACGAGATCGGCGTAGGCGGCGGCCTCCCGCCACCATGCGCCGGCCTCGTCCTGGGTGTACGGACGAGTCGAGAGCAAGAGCATCGGGCGCGCCCCCAACTCGCGCAGCGCCCGGACGAAGGTGATCACGTTGTGGCGGTAGGCAGCGTTGTTGGGCGTCCACGGCGTTGTCGTGTGGGCGCCGAAGAGCTCGTTCAGCGCCATCCAGGGCCTCGAGCATCCGCTCGAAGCGGCGGCGCGGTAGAAGATCCGCTGCGCCCAGTCTTTGACCTTCGCCTCGGTCTCCGGCTTGTCCGGCGTGCCGACCCGGCCGTTCAGGTAGAGGTCGAAGTAGATGGTCTTCGCGCCCCCCGCTCGCAGCTGGGGCGGAAAGATGAAGTTGGACGCCGCGGCGATCACGCCCGGGCGCGCGAAGCGGTACCAGAACGGCACCGTCCCGTCGGCGAAGTCGATCCAGGCCGTGCCGCTCGTCGGCAGGCCGCAGGGATCAGCAGCCCGGGCAGGCTTGGCCGTGCCGGCGAAGCAGGTGATCGCGATGAGACCCGCGAGGACCGCTCTCCTCACCGGGAAGATGCTAGCTATCGGCTCCTCGAGGGCTGAGGTGGGATTGGACAGGAGACGAACGGGCGTCCGAGGAAGAGCGAGCCGAGCTTGTATGCCTCACACCCGGTGCAGAACCCCGTGGTTGCGGCCAGAAGCGCAAGCGCTGCGACGACACTGCCGAGGACCGCGCCGACCGTCCCGAACCCGGCCGACCAGGTGACGGCGGCGGCGCCAAGGAAGACGGCGCCGACAACGTTGGCGAAGCGAGGCGGCCGCGAGTCCTCGAGCGGGCCTTCTCCGAACCGGGGCTGGACGAGCTCGAAGTAGGCGAGACACGGAAGGCAGTAGCGGCGGCCGAACGTCAGCCCGACGACAAGCTGAAGGGAGAGCAGCGCGAGCAGCCACCACCAGCCCGTTACGACCGCCAGGACCGCCAGCAGACCGATCGTCGCCTGGTTGAAGCGAGGAGCCCGCGAATCGATCACGTCGAGGTCGCGGTAGGGATCGGCTGCTCGTCTGGTCGGCATTACTACACTCGCCAGCCGTGGCGCGACATCTCCGCACAGTACTGGTGCTCGCCGTCCTGGCGGCGACCGCCGCTGCGTTCGTCGTCACCGAGGACCTGAAGCTCGAGCCCGACCCGATCGCACGCCCGCGGATCGACCCGACGGTCTCGCCTGTCTGTCGCTGCGACCACCAGGCCGCCCGGATCGCCTTCCGGCTGCGTGGCGAAGACGTGCTGACGCTGACAATCGTGGACGCGAATGGCAAGGTCGTTCGCACGCTTCTCCGAGAGGCGCGCTTCCAGCCCGGCAACCACCAGTTCGGGTGGGATGGGCGGGACCAGGCGGGCCGCATCGTGCCCGACGGCCGCTACCGGCCGCGTGTGGAGCTCCAGCGTGTGAACCGGACGATCGACTTTGCGCGTCGAATCACGGTCGACACGAAAAGTCCGAGCATCCGCGTCGTCCACGTCACTCGGCGGATGCTCTCCCCCGACGGGGACGGCCGCGGCGATGCGATCACGATCCGGTACCGGGCCAGCGAGCCCTCGAACGTCGTCCTGCTCGTCAACGGCAGACGGCAGATCCGGACGCGGCTGCGTTCCGAGGGCGCGATCCGCTGGGCCCCGGGCCGCGTCCGTCCAGGGCTCGAACGCCTTCAGCTCGTTGCCGCCGACGCAGCGGGGAATCGCCGCGCCGCGCAACCCTTCTACGTCCGCGTTCGTTACCTGGAGGTGACTCCGACCCGGCTTCGGACTCGCCCGCGGAAGCTGATCACCGTCCGGATCGGCACCGACTTCCCTCGCTACGCATGGCGGATCGGCCGCCGCACCGGAACGGCCCGCAGGCACACGCTGCGCCTACGCGCGCCGGCCGAACCGGGCCGCTACCGGCTGAGGATCTCCGCGGGCGGCCGGCACGACACAACCGTCGTGCTGGTTCGGCGCCCTCGCTAGCCTGAATCGCCGTGCGGCGGACGTGGCTGCTGATCCTGCTTGGCTTCGTGGCCGCCCTGGCGCCAGGAGTTGCCCTTGGCTTCTGGCTGCACGACGAAGGGACGATCGACTACAAACGCGGCTCGTCGACCGTCGAGTTCGTCACGACGCAGAAGAAACCGGAGCAGAAGCGGCCGCGGGCGGTCGTTCTCCGCCTGCCCTGGCCCACCTACGGCCTGAGGGTGCAGCGGACGCACACGGCGGCGGATTTCGACCTCCGGCCGCCGTTCCGGCTTCGGTGGACGTTCAAAGCACACCACGTTCTCGAGTTTCCGCCGTCGATCGCCTACGGCCGCCTCTACGTCGCCCAGCAGCGCGGCCGCTTCTT
>DASSXA010000064.1:0-3825 GCA_035704315.1 Gaiellaceae bacterium | reverse complement strand
CGCGGGTTCTTGTAGTGGTCGAGGATGACTTCCCGATAGAGGTCTTCCATCGGACCGAGGCTAGCCGAATACCTTCCGGACGCGGAGGAGCCCGTCCGCGAGCCGGTCGATCTCCTCCGGCACGGTGTAGAGGTAGAAGCTGGCGCGGTTGGTCGCGGCGACACCGAGTCGATGCATCAGCGGCTGGCAGCAGTGATGCCCGGCGCGGATCGCTACCCCTTCCCAATCGAGAACCTGGGCCACGTCGTGCGGATGGATTCCCTCGATGTTGAAGCTGACGATCCCCGCCCGACGCTCGGCCGGCGGGCCATAGAGCACGATTCCCGGCACGTCGCGGAGCCGCTCGAGCGCGTAGGCAGCAAGCTCGTGCTCGTGGCGCTCGATCGCCTCGAGACCGGCCGCGGTGATGTAGTCGACCGCGGCCCCGAATCCCACGGCCTCGGCGATGGGAGACGTCCCGGCCTCGAACTTGTGCGGGAGATCCCCCCATGTCGTCTCCTCGAACTGAACCTTCCGGATCATGTGGCCGCCGAGGTTGAACGGCTCCATCTCTTCGAGCAGCTCGCGCCGGCCCCACAACGCTCCGACCCCGCTGGGGCCGCAGAGCTTGTGCGCCGAGAAGGCGAAGAAGTCGCAGCCGATCGCCTGCACGTCGATCGCGAGGTGCGGAGCCGCCTGCGCGCCGTCCACGACCATGATCGCGTCGCGCTCGTGCGCCCACGAGCTGAGTCGCTCGACGGGATTGATGGTGCCGAGCGCGTTCGAGACCAGGTTCGTCGCGACGACCTTGACCCGGCCGTCGGCGGCGATCTCGTCGAGCGCGTCGAGGTCGAGCTCACCGGCATCGGTGAGCGGGATCATCCGGAAGCCCGCGCCGGTGCGCTTGGCGATGTATTGCCAGGGAACGAAGTTCGAGTGGTGCTCGAGCTCCGTGACGACGACGAGGTCGCCGGGCCCGAGGTTCGTCAACCCCCAGGCGTAGGCGACGAGGTTCAAACCCTCGGTCGCGTTACGCGTGAAGATCAGCTCACGCGACGACGGCGCGTTGACGAAGCGTGCGATCCGTTCGCGCGCGCCTTCGAACGCCTCCGTCGCCCGCTCCGCGAGGGCATACACGCCGCGGTGCACGTTCCCGTACGACGTCTCGTAGAACTGCGTCATGGCGTCGAGCACCTGGCGCGGCTTCTGAGCGGTTACAGCCGAGTCCAGATACGCGAGCGGCTTACCGTTGATCTCCTGCGCGAGGATGGGGAAATCCGCGCGCAACGCGTGCGCATCGAGCTTCACATCGGCGCCGACGGCCATGGGTTCATCGTACCCGGCTGCCTTGCTTGAACCGCGAGGCCCAGTACCCTATGCCCGCGTGAGAGTCGGGATCTTCCTCGGCGTCCTCGGCGTCCTCGTCGCAGGCTGCGGCGGCGGCGACAACGGCGGCGGAGACCAGACCTCCGACAGTCCCGGCGCGAAGGTCTTCGCCAGCGCGGGTTGCGGCGGCTGCCACACCTATTCGCCGGCGAACTCCAACGGCAGCGTGGGGCCGAACCTGGACGACGCGAACGTCACGTTCGATCAGGCGGTGCAGCAGGTCACGAACGGCGGCGGAGGGATGCCGCCGTTCAAGGACAAGCTGAGCAAGCAGGAGATCGATGACGTCGCACGCTTCGTCTCCCAGGGCAGCGGTTCGGCGGCCGCCGGAGGTCCCGTCGTCGGCCCTTTTCGTCCTGACGACACGCGGCTCGAAGGCTGTCTAGACACCGACTGCCGCCGGCAGGCGTTCGGGAACATCGCCTACCGGGAGGGGCCCAAAGCCGCGCTCGACCTTTTCGACAAAGAGATCGAGGATGACGACCCGATCCGTACCGACTGCCACCGGATCGCCCACACCATCGGGGCCGCGTCGCTCGAGTACTACCACGGCAGCGTCGCCAAGGCGCTCGCGCATGGCCGCTCCTCCTGCTGGTCGGGCTACTACCACGGCGTCGTCGAGCGCTCGTTCGTCGGTGCCTCGCGTGCCGACCTCGTGAAGCGCTCGCGCGATATCTGCAAGGACCCGGACATCCGCAAGACGAGTTTTTTGGCCTACCAATGCGTCCACGGGCTCGGGCACGGATTGATGATCCACACGAGCTACGACCTCCCCGCCTCGCTGCACGTGTGCGACCAGCTCGCGACGGACTGGGACAGCGACTCCTGCGAGGCCGGCGTCTTCATGGAGAACATCTCGTCCTCGTACGGGATCAAGTCCAAATGGCTCAGGGACGACGACCTGATCTATCCCTGCGACGACGTCGCCGAGAAGTACAAGCTCTACTGCTACCTGATGGTCACCTCCCGGATCCTGGAGGCGAACGGTTTCAACTGGGAGAAGACGGTGGCGATCTGCAGAAAGAGCGAGAAGGCGTGGGTCGCAACCTGCTTCCAGTCCCTCGGGCGAGACGCGTCCGGCAACACGCGCCAGGACGTCCCCAAGATCCTGGAGCTCTGCGCGCTGGCCGGCGACATGGCCCGTGAGTGCGTCTACGGAGCCGCGCGGGACATCACCTCGAACGACGCGAGCCCGAAGCGGGCGACCGGGTTGTGCCAGTCCGCGGCGGTTGCGGTTCGCGCCTACTGTTTCGAGGGAATCGGGACGATCCTCGGCGGTATGTACGCCGACCGCCAGGGGCGGCGCGCCGCCTGCCTAGCGGTGACGAAGAGCTACGCCCGCGCCTGCTTCCGGGGCGCGCTCGCGCTCTAATCAGACCAGCGCAGTGCCTAGCCGAACGTGAACGCGTAGGCGGAGAGCCCAGGCGAAAGACGCAGCTCGAGCAGGCCTCTCCTCCGCTCCGACAGCTCGAGCAGCGTGTAGAGCCTCGGCTCGCCGGCGATCGCGACGGGTTGGCGGCGCTGGCCGTCGAGAAAGAGCTCGACCGAGCCATGGCCCCCGAGTACGAGGTTGACTTCCCGGGCCAGGAACCGGAGCCGGATCCTTGCGTTCTTCCCCGCGACGATTCGCTCCGCTTCGATTCGGAAACGTCCCGAGTACGCCAACTGATCGGCACGAAGCGGCCGGCGCGGAAACACATAGCCCGCATCTCTGTCCGGCGTCACCCCAACCCCGGCGAAGCGGGCGAGCCGGGCGTAGCCGAGATAGGACTCGGGCGTCGTGAGCTTGGTCGGCGTCCGGTCGGCGACGCGTTCCGCCTCGGTGCCGACATCGGTGCCGAGGTAGCGGCGGATCTGCCTTTCCGTCTCGCCGTACTCGCCTTCGCCGAAATGGACGTAGCGGACACGGCCGGTGCGGTCGATGAGGTACTTCGCCGGCCAGTACTCGTTCGCGTACGCCCGCCAGGTCGCGAAGTCGTTGTCGAGAGCAACCGGGTAGCGGATCCCCAGCTTGCGGACTGCGGTGCGGACATTCCCGGGCACACGCTCGAACGGGAACTCGGGCGAATGGACGCCGATGACGACGAGCCCGTCCTTGCGATAGGCGCGATCCCAGGCCTCCACGTGCGGCAGCGTGCGGAGGCAGTTGACGCAGGAGTACGTCCAGAAGTCGATCAGCACCACCTTCCCACGTAGCTGCCCGAGGCTCAACGGCTTGGTGTTGATCCAGTCGGCGATCCCGCGGATCTCCGGCGCGCGCGAGGCGGTGGAAGCCGCAGCACCACTCTTGCTCAGCTCGTGAAGCTCCCGCCGGGCCGTCGCGTTACGCTCGACGCGGTTCTGCAAGGCCTCGGTGTAGCCCGGAACCGCGGTCGTGAAGCGCTGGTCGGCGCCGAAGGCGATCGCGAGGGCCGTGATCCCGATCAACGCGCCGGCGACGCGGCGCGTGGTCTCGGCGTG
>DASSXA010000295.1:0-2160 GCA_035704315.1 Gaiellaceae bacterium | reverse complement strand
CAGGCGTCATCGTCGTCGCGACGGCAGTGATCGTCGTGGGCGCCGGAGCCCTCATCAGTCTCATCGACAGCGAGGAGTATCCGAACATCGGCATCGGGCTGTGGTGGGCGCTACAAACGGTCACCACAGTCGGTTACGGGGACGTCGCTCCGAAGAATGTCCCGGGCAGGCTCGCGGAGCGTTTGTGATGCTCGAGGGCATCGCCTTCGTCGCGATCATCACTGCCGTCATCACCTCGTCGTTCGTCACCCGGGCGACACGCGAGTCCGAGGCGGCGCAGGCGAAGGATGAACTGAGCGACCGAGAGCTGATGGAAAGGCGTTTCGACGAGCTCGAGCAGAAGCTGGACGCCTTCGCCTCGGCGAGCGGGCCCGACGTCGCGTGAGCTCATTCCGGACGGGCTTGCCGCTCCCACAAGGTCACGTTGACGACTGCGGCGGCGACAACCACTCTGCTGATCAGATAGAGGCCGAACAGCAGCGCGGCTGCGATTCCTAGCGCTCCATAGGTTCCCTGCTTTGCGAGCGCCCAAGGCGTGATCACGTAGACGACGACGACGTTGAGCACTTCGACGCCGACGCCGTAGACGAGCGCACCCGGCACCAGCGCGACCCAGCCGGCGCCTCGATGCGGGAGCTGAAGCGAGATCAGCAGCCAGAGGCCGGCGTACGCGACGACGGTGGCGAGGGTGGCGATCAGCCCAGGTCCAGGTGACCAGGCCCGTAGGGCACTGGCGAACGTAGTGACGGCCCCAAATGTCAGCAACAGCACCAAGAGCCGGAGCGTGGCGATCGGCGTCGGTTTGGGGGCGGCGGCGCGGACGTCGCTCCACACGAGCCGGTGCGCGCCAATCAGCACGCGGAGCAGGCTCCGCGTTGTCCAGAGCAAGACGGGGATGCCGATCAGGAGGGCGTACCAGCGGTTCGGGCTCTCGGCAGCGTTCGTGATCGAGCTCGAGACCAACCCTTCGATGCCCAGCGAATCTGCCGCCTCCTCGGGCGACGTTGAGGCCGCATCCGCAGCAAAGCCGAGCCCTGCCACCGCGACGAGCGCAAGTGGCAGCAGCCAGATGAAGAGCCGGTATGCGAGAGCCCCCGCAATGATTCCCCCGCCGACCTCGCTGTCGCGGTCGACCATCTCGAACACCGCATCGACGGAGCGATGTCGTCCGCGTTCTCGCTGCGCTCGCTGTGCGAGCTGCTCGCCGTTTGCGCGAATGGCAGCCGCCCACAGCCGGGTTCGTTCCCGGCGCGAGGCGGGCCCGACGACCTCCTCTGCGGGCTCTCGTTCTACGGGTTCCACGAGGCGACTCCGTCTTGGATGCGACGTATCGTGCCGCACAAGAGCTGGACATGAGCGAGGTCGACCAAGAGCAGCGCAGCGGCTGGCGGAGTTGGTTCCGGTCGACCGGCGCGCCGCCTGCTTGGGGCCTTGTGCGCTACATGGTGTGTGGCCTCGTCGCCGGGGCCGCGCTAAGCGCGCCGTTACCCGAATCCAGGGGGACACTCCTCGCGGCCCTGGCAGGGGTGGTCGTTGCCGCGGCCGGCTCCGGCGGCCCTTCCGGGATCTCACGGCGTGTGGCGCTCATCGCCGCCGTGTTGGGCCTGCTTTTGACGGTCGTTGCGTTGGCGACCGGCAACCGTCCGGTCCTGGCGGCCCTCGCCATGGCGGCGGTCGCCCTGCTGACCTCGCTAGCGCCTGGAGCAGTCGGCAACTGGGCCGAGCGCCGGTTAATCGACACCGCAATGGGCTGCGCCGTGGCTCTGATCGCCACGTACCTGCTCTGGCCGAGAGACCGCGAGGTGAAGGAGCCGGTCCCCGCGCCGACATAGCGGCGATTACGCGAGTCGATCGAGGAGCTCGCGCTTCTTCTCGTCGAACTCGGCCTGCGTGATCAGGCCGCGGTCGCGCAGGTCCGCGAGCCGGCTGAGCGCAGAGTCGAGCTCGTCAGCAGAGATGCCGGCCGGCGCTTGCGGCGGGCCGCTGTCGCGCGCAGGCTGCGCCGAGGCAGCGGCGACCGCCTCCTGCAGGGCCCGGCCTCCGCCGATCTCCAGTTCGTGCTCCTGCTTTGCGTCGAGCAGCGCCCTCTTGAAGCCATCGGCGTCGGGGAGGAACCGAATCTTGCTCGTTCCGGCCTCGGACGCCGTCAGCAGGTCGATC
>DASSXA010000223.1:0-7486 GCA_035704315.1 Gaiellaceae bacterium | reverse complement strand
CCGGCCTCCAGGAGGTCTCTCATCGAGACGACTGACATTCGTGGGTTTCCCCCTTCTTCTGGTTGTTGTTGTGCTGCTGCCGGTGGGACGACGTGGACCCGCTCAGGGCGGGCACCGCCACGACGCCGGTCCACCGGGTCGGGTGTCCGGAGCGGCGATTCTAGCGAAGCTGCTCGAGATACCGGCTCAGCTCGGGCGGAAGCGGCGACTCGGCCTCCACCCGGTCGCCGGTGAACGGATGCGTGAAAGCGAGGCGGGTCGCGTGCAGGAACTGTCGGCCCAGGACGGGCTCGGGCACGCCATAAACCGGGTCCCCCACCACAGGCAGGCCAATCGCGGCCAGGTGGACGCGGATCTGATGTGTCCGTCCCGTCTCCAGGCGCACACGCAGGAGCGCGTACTCGTCGAGCTGCTCGACGAGCTCGAAGTGCGTCACGGCGTCACGCGGGCGGTCGGTGTCGAGAGACTGCCGCGTCGGATCGCGGCGATCCCGGCCGATCGGGGCCTCGATGCGCCCTGCTCGGGATCGCGGCCGGCCGCGGACGAGCGCCAGGTAGGTCCGTTCCAGCTGACGTCGCTGGACGAGCCGCTTCAGCCGCTCGTGGGCCTCCTCCGAGCGGGCGACGACCAGCAGGCCGGACGTGTCGCGGTCGAGCCGGTGCACGATCCCGGGTCGCTCCGCTTCCCCACCCGCCGCGCCGTGCGCCAGCACGCCGTGGACGAGCGTGCCGGTCTCGTGACCCCCCGACGGATGAACGACGACACCTGCCGGCTTGTCGACGACGAGCAGATGTTCGTCCTCGTGGACGATTCGGAGCCCCACCTCTTGCGGCACGAGCGGTGCAGCCACCTCTGGCCGCTCGAGCTCGACCTCCTCGCCACCGGCGAGCCGGGCGCTCTTCCCCGCCCCTTCGCCATCGACGAGCACCGAGCTCGCGGCGAGCAGCCGCTCGGCCGCCGCCCGGGAGCCAACCTCGGGGAGACCAGCCAGGAAGCGGTCGAGCCGGAGCCCGGCGGCCTCGCTAGGGACCTTGACTCGGAACCTTGACGGTCGGGCCACGGCGAGGCTCGCGATCGGCGAGCAACAATGCGCCGATCAGCACCGCGACGCCGCCGACAATGAAGGCGTCCGCGAGGTTGAAGGCGGGCCAGAAGCGAAAGTCCAGAAAATCGGTCACGTGTCCGAGACGCACCCGGTCGAGCAGGTTCGAGACGCTGCCGCCGAGCAGGAGGCCGAGGCCAACGGGCAGGATCGGGTGCCGGGCACCGGAGCGGGCGAAGAAGACGAGCATCCAGCCGACGGCAACGCCTGTGAGAACGATGACGGCCGCCGTCGCCGTCGGGAAGAGGCCGAAGGCGATCCCGGAGTTCTGCACGTGGTGAATCGAGAGCGGGCCGATTACATCCACCGACTCGCCGAGCTCGAGCTCCGAAGCGACGATGGCCTTCGTCACCTGGTCGGCGACAACCGCCGCCACGGCAACGGCAATGAGCCCAAGCCACTGACCCCACCCAGCGGCAAGCGAGCGCCCGGCCGCCCACTGGGGGACGACCCCGTTCGTCGCCGACCCGACCCGAATCTCGGTGTCGGACCGGCGAGGCTGCTCTAGCCCCGTTCCTCTTTCCGTTTGCATTCGATGCACAAGGTTGTCCAAGGCATTGCCTCGAGCCGTTCCGGGGCGATCGAAGCCCCACAGTTGACGCAGAAGCCATAGGTGCCCGCCTCGATCCTTGCCAGCGCCGCGTCGATGGCCTGGAGGAGACGCTCGTCGTGTGCTTCGAGGGTGTAGTCGATCTCTCTGTCGACCGTCTCGGTCGCCGTGTCCGCCATGTGCTGATCCGCGCTGCCGGAGACGAGTTCCCCGATCTCCTCCTTCAGCGAGCCCCGATTCTCCTTGTGGAGATATTCGATGGCGCCGAGGACAGACTGCCTCTTTTCGAGCAGCAGTTCGCGGCAATGCCCGGTGTCGACCGTACTCATTTGGCGAGCGCAAGCCTCCGCTCGGCCTCGTCGGCGGTCAAGCCGGAGACCTCGACCGTTTTGTCCCGTGTCCCGTGGCCGGTCACCACGCGAAGACTCCCGGGCGCGAGGCCAAGCGTCCGGGCAAGCAGGTGGAGCGCAGCCTCGTTCGCCTTGCCGCGCTCAGGAGAAGCCGACACGCGGAGCTTCCACGCCTCTCCGTAGCGGCCGACCACTCCGGGCGTTCCCGCTCCCGGAATCACACGCAGACGGAGACGAGTTGATGGCCCTCCCACGGTCGGATTCTAGGCGGCGTCGAGCGCCTCAGCGCCCGGCACCTCGTCGACCGCCGCCAGAGCGGTCTGGAGGAGCTCACGCAAGCGCCGAATATCGTTCATGAGCCGCTCGCGCTCGGCGGTGGCTGCGAACGTGATCCGCCGCGCCTCCGCATGGGCCTCCTCGACGATCCGCTCCGCCTGGCGGCGCGCCGCCTCGCGCTGTTCCTGGGCAGCGGATTCTGCGGACACGAGCGTCCGGCGCAGGAGCGACTCGAGCTCCCGGTGCCGCTCGAGCTCGTCTTCGAGGATCTCGACCTTGTCCGTGAGCTCCGCACGCTCCCGCCACACCTCCTCGTAGCTTTCCGACACGTCCTCGAGGAGACGGTCGACGGCGTCGCGACGGTAGCCCCAGAGGCCGCGGCCGATCGGCACGTGGTGGATCTCAACCGGCGTCAGTCCCATTCGTCACCTCCTTGTCACTGGAGTCGGTCGAGCAGCGAGATCGCGACACGGCCGGCGATGAAGAGCACGATCACGGCCACCATCGGGGAGAGATCAAGGGGGCCAAGGGGAGGAAGGACGCGCCTGAAGAGCCGCAGGTAGGGCTCGCAGACGTCGTACAGGAAGCGCTGGATGCGGCTCAACCAGATCGAGTACGGCAGGCGGACCCACGACATCAGGACGTAGGCAAAGATCAGGAGCACGTAGACCCAGACGAAGACCTGCACGAAGTTCTGGACCGACGACACCCAGTCCGCGAGCAGGATCGAAGCTGCGCCAACCGCACCCACGGCTGCATTTTCTGCTTTCCGACCGGTTCCCCTGCGGTTGAACCCTCTTAGACTCGGTGCCTCCCGCCGATGACACTCGCCGAGCTCGCCCTGACACTCGCCCTGCTCGGAGGTCTCGGGCTCGTGGCGAGCCGCTTCGGGCTCTCTGCGATCCCTGCCTACCTGCTCGCCGGCCTGTTGCTCGGCCCGAACGAGCCGAGCCAGCTCGCTCTCGTCGAGCCCTCGGAGGTCACCGAGTTCGTCGCTCAGCTCGGGATCGCCTTCCTGCTCTTCTTCCTCGGTCTCGAGTTCACGATCGGCCGTGTCCTACGCAGCCGAAGGCATGCGCTGTCGGGAGGGATAATCGACTTTGCGGTCAACGCCGGCCTCGGCCTCTTGGTCGGAGTCGCCGCTTTCGGGCTCGATTTCGCCGCGCTCATCCTCGCCGGAGCGATCTACGTCTCTTCGAGCGCGATCACCGTGAAGGGGCTGATCGACTTTCGAAGGCTGGCCGACGATGAGACCGACCTCATCCTCGCGATTCTCGTCGTGGAGGACCTCGTGATCGCGCTCGTTCTGGGCTTCGCCTCAGGGGGCGGCGGCGCGCTGAGCGACACATTGTTGATCGTTGCGAAGGCGGTCTGCTTCATCGCCGTAGCCCTCGCCGTCTCTCACTGGCTCGGTGGGGTCATCGACCGCTTCCTCGACTGGCTGCCGCGCGAGTTCTTTCTGCTGACCGTCGTCGCGTTCGTCGTCGGGATGGGCGCAATCGCGCAGGAGCTGAACCTCTCCGAGGCGATCGGCGCGCTGATGGCCGGCGTCGTGCTGGCGGAGACCTCGGTGCGTGAGGAGATCGAGGAGCGCTTCTTCAGCTGGCGCGACGTGTTCGCCGCGCTCTTCTTCTTCGTCTTCGGACTTTCGATCGACGTCGGTGCGATCGGCGACGTGGGCTGGATCCTCGCCGGGGCCGTCCTCGTGACGGTGATCGGCAAGATCGGGAGCACGATGCTCGCCGGAGGAGTCGGCCGGTTCACGAGACGCCAGAGCTTCAACGCCGGCGTCGCGCTCATCGCCCACGGCGAGTTCACCATCATCCTGGCCCAGCTCGCGACGGAGAACCAGGCCATCTCTCCGGGCAGGCAGGCCGAACTGGTGGCGTTCGCCGGTCTCTACGTGCTGATCACCGCAACGCTCGGGCTCGCGCTAATGAAGGAATCGAAGGTGCTCGGCCGCCGTCTTTTCCCAACGCCTACGCGCACTAAACTCGCCGAGGGAAGGTAGATGCCGATCGATCTTCGAGAAGCCCGTCTGCCCGGTGTCGGCGTGAAGTACGGCTTCCGCCTGGACGCCGGCGGCCGGATCTCGCTCATCCTCCACAACGACGGGAAGCGCGAGCTTTACTGGTTTCGCCGCGCGGACGACGACGAGCCGAGTGCGGTGATCACGCTCGACGACGACGAGGCCCGCCAGCTGGGCGCCGTGCTCGGCGGCGCCTACCAGCGGCCGAAGATCGTCGAGGACCTCGAGATGGCCCTCGGCGAGCTTTCGATCGAGTGGGTCGCGGTCCCGGACTCGAGCCCGCTGATTGGGAAGACGCTGGCCGAGGCGGCGCTACGCGCAAAGACGGGAATCACGATCATCGCGATCCTCCGCGAACCGGAGCCGGTCTCGGGCGCGCAGCCGAACGACGTGATCCAGCAGGGCGACACGCTCGTAACAGTCGGAAGGGCGGGCCAGTACAGCGCCTTCCACCGCATGCTCGAGCAGGGCGACTCCGGAGAATAGGCAGATGCCGCGAAACGGGCTTCGCCCGTTTCGCCGGAGTGGCCGAGGGTGAAGGAGGCGTTCCCCTGCAGCTGGGCCGCGCGGCGCGAAGCGCCGCTCGGCTCGATACCGTCGCTCAAAGTTGTGAGACTTTGAGCGAAACCAAGCCGTCAGGCTTGGTTAAAGAAGCCGCCGCGCTCCAATAGTTGCGCGCGCTGCTCCGCTGAGACTTCGACGTTCGCCGGCGTGAGGAGGAAGACCTTGTCGGCGATCCGCTGCATGCCGCCGTCGAGAGCGTAGGTCAGGCCGCTTGCGAAGTCGATCAGGCGCTTCGAGAGCTCCGAGTCGACGCCCTGGAGGTTGAGGATCACCGGCGTGTAGTCCTTGAAGCGGTCGGCGATCGTCTGTGCGTCGTTGAAGCTCCGTGGAACCACGAGATGAACGCGGACCGAGTTCGTTGGCGCGGGCACCGGCTGGAGCTCAGCACGCCTCGGTCGGGATGACGACGCACGGCTCGGCGCCGGCTCGGGGTCGGTCCAGTCGTCGAACTCGCGGCCCTGCCGGCGGGCGGCGAGGCGGCGGACGTTCGGGCGCTCGGCGTAGGTGCGCTCGAGCTCCTCATTCGTGACGTAGCCGTCCTCGTCCCACTCTTCCTCGTCCTCTTCGGCGATCCCGAAATAGACGAGGGTGCGGTTCCAAACGTCTGAAAATCCCATTGAGCAGGGATGTTAACCAGGATCGCGGCCGTACAAGGTGCTGCCCACGCGCACGAGCGTCGCGCCCTCCTCCGCGGCGACACGGTAGTCCTGGCTCGTGCCCATCGAGAGCTCCTCGAGCCCGATGCTTTCCGCCAGTTCTCGCAGGCGCCGGAAAAACGGCCTCGACTCCTCGGCGTCGCGGGCGAGCGGCGGCATCGTCGAGAGGCCGCGGATCTCCACGGGAACGCGCTCCAGGAACGCCTCCAGCTCGTCCGGCGGGATCCCGGACTTGGATCGCTCGCCGGCCAGGTTGACCTGCACGAGCGCTGGAATCGCAAGGCGTGAGGCCGCCGAGTCCGAGTCCAGCGAGTGCACGAGCTCGCAGATCGCGTTCACGGTCTTCGCCTTTCGGCTCTGCAAATGGCCGATGAAGTGCCAGCGGAACGCGTCGCCGTACGCGGCGTGCTTGGCCTCGAGATCCTGGGCTCGGTTCTCGCCCACGACGTCGATCCCAGCCTCCGCCAGGACCGCCATCTCCTCGGTGGACACGTACTTCGTGGCCGCGACGACGGTCACGTCCGGGCCGACCTCGGCCCGGACTTGCTCGTAGCGCTCCCGGACCTCGTCAGGCGACAGCGGCGATCACGCCCTGACGGCCGGTAGTGCCGCGGTCACGGCGGTGCGAGAAGAAGAGCTCCGGATGGCAGTACGAGCAGAGGTCGGTGCGCTCCACGTCACCGACGCCCGCCCTGGTGAGTGCCAGCTCCGCGGCCCGCCACAGATCGAGGCGCCCGTCCACCAGCACCTCGCTTCCGAACGCAGCCTCGAACGGATCTGCCACATCGGCGCCGACCTCGTAGCAGCAGGGCCCGATCCCGGGGCCGATGGCGGCGGCCAGACGGCCCTCGCCCAGCGCCGCCACGCCGTTTTCGACGATCCCGGCGAGGAGGCCGCGCCACCCGACATGCAGAATCGCCAGCGCTGGGCGGCCTCCGTTCGCCCGCGCGAGCGCGACGGGGAGGCAGTCGGCCGTGACGAGCATCATCCCCTGGCCGGGCTCGTCGCTCCACCAGCCGTCGCAAGGCTCGTGCTGCGTCCCGGGGGTGAGGATCCCCTCCGGCGAAGCGCGCCGGACTTCCGGGCCGTGCTGCTGCCACGCCATGCGCGCTTTCTCCGGATCGATCCCGGCCTCGCCGGCCAACCGCCGCCGGTTCTCGACCACCCGGACTGGGTCGTCGCCGGTGAAGATCCCCAGGTTCAGCGACTCGTACGGACCTTCGCTGACGCCCCCGACACGCGTCGAGAAGACCACCGTGTACGGCCCAGGCGCTTCCCAGTAGATCACGGCGAGATCAGCTCGCGAGCCGCTTGCAGCTCCGACTCACGACCGTCCAGCTGACCGTTCAGCTTGCGGCGGCGGAGCTCGGCGAGGATCTCCCCGACGCGCGGCGACTCTCCCACTCCGAGCTCGGCGAGATCGGCTCCGCTGACCTCCAGGTGCACATCCCGCAGCTCTTCGAAGTAGCGCCGCAGGGCTGCGGGGTCCTCCAAGGCAAGAGCGAAGAGCGGCGCGTCGGGCGCATACGGCTCCGCGAGCGCCACGATCTCCGCAGGCTCCGGATCATCGCCGCGCAGGCGCTCGACGAGCCGCGGGCCCACAGTGACGGCCCAGGCGATGCGCTCGGCGTCGCGGCGCTGCACCTTCAGCCGCCGCAGCCAGTCGTAGATCTCGTCCGGCGGCAACCTCCGAGCGAGCGCGGCGAGCGCGAGGCGCCACGCCGGGATCCCGGCGGCGTAGCGCTCGTTCAGCTCCGTCAGCCGCCCGAGCAGCTCGACGGCCTCCGCGTCGGCCGCGAGATGCGGGTGGATGGCCGCTCCGGCGCCGAGCTCGGCCAGGCGAAGGATCGAAGTGCCTGCGTCGCCTTCCTCCAGCAGCGCAACGAGCTCGTCGCGGAGCCGGGCCGACGAGAGGTCGCCCACCAGCCCCATTTCGATCGTCCCGCGCGCGAGCCGCTG
>DASSXA010000146.1:0-8011 GCA_035704315.1 Gaiellaceae bacterium | reverse complement strand
CGCGAGAGCTCGTAGTCAGCCGGACGAGGCCTGGATCCTTCTGCCGACCAGCCTTCTGGACGATCCCGCACGCACGAGGCGCTAGCTGTCATTGCAGCTGATGATCCCGTTCCCGGTGAACGTCGCCGCGTACTGAGCCGTGGCGCACTTCCTCTCCACCTCGGCAGGGGCTCTGGTCGTCGCCGTCCTCGCGTCCGCCGTCGTCGGGTTCATCGTGTGGTGGGCCGTCGCGCTCGTGGTGTCTTTTCTCGCGCTCGCGCTGTGGCGGCTGCTACGGCGAATGCGGCCCGAAGGCTGGCTCCCTCCTAGCGGTCAGGCGTCGCTAGGTCCGCCCGACGGCGCGCTTGTAGCGCGTGATCGAGAGGATGCCGAACACGGCGATGATGCCGAGGGACCACACCACGGCTAACCAGATGTCGTTTCCGGCCTCGGTTCCGACGAAGAGGGCGCGGGCCGCATTGACCATCGCCGTGAACGGGTTGTGCTCGGCGACCGGCTGCAGCCAGTTCGGCATCGTCTCGACCGGCACGAACGCCGACGAGATGAAGGTGAGCGGGAAGAGGATCGTGAAGCCGTAGGCGTTCGCGGCCTCCGGCGATGAGGCTATGAGCCCGATGAACGCGAACACCCACGAGAACGCGTAGCCGATCAGCAGCAGGAGCGCGATCCCGCCGACGATGTCGAAGAAGCTCGCATCGAACCGGAATCCCGCGATGATCCCGACGGTGAACAGGATCACCAGCTGGATCACGTTCGTCCCGACGTCGGCCAGGATCCGCCCCGAGATGACCGCCGGGCTCCACATCGGCAGCGACCGGAAGCGGTCGATCAGGCCCTTCTTCAGATCCTCGGCGAGGCCGAGTGCGGTCACGAAGCCGCCGAAGACCATCGACTGGACGATGATTCCCGGCATCAGGTAGTCGACGTAGTCCAGCGAGCCTGTGTTGATCGCGCCGCCGAAGACGTAGACGAAGAGCAGCACGAACATGACCGGCTGGATCGTGAAGCTGACCAGGAGGTCGGGCTGGCGGCGGATCCGCTTCACGCTGCGCTTCGAGAGCTCGAAGGTGTCCGACAGCGCGTACTGAAGCGAGGTCACGTCTCTTCCTCCTGCTCCGTCGAACGCCCGGTCAGGTTCAGGAACACGTCGTCCAACGTCGGGGTGCGAACGGAGATGTCGTCGATTGCGATCCCGGCGTCGTCGAGCCGCCGGACGGCGTCGGCGATCGTGCCCCGGCGCTGCTCGACCGGAACGCTTAGCGAGCCGTCCTCGACGAAAGGTCGGTCGCTCGCGATGGTGGTCAGCGCCGCGACGGCGTCTTGGCTTCGGCCGCCGTCGCAAAGGTGGATCTCCAGCCGGTCGCCGCCGACCTGCTGCTTCAGCTCGCTCGGCGTGCCCTCGGCGATCACGAGGCCGCGGTCGATCACCGCGATGCGATCGGCAAGCCGGTCCGCCTCGTCCAGGTACTGGGTGGTCAGGAGCACGGTCGTCCCGCCGGCCACGAGCGCCTCCATCGCATCCCAGAGGCCGATCCGGCTACGGATGTCGAGGCCCGTCGTGGGCTCGTCGAGAAAAAGCACGGGCGGCCTCGCCACGAGCGCGGCGGCAAGGTCGAGGCGGCGCCGCATGCCTCCGGAGTAGGTCCGGACGAGCCGATCGCCGGCGTCGGTGAGGTCGAAGTCTCGAAGGAGCTCATGCGCGCGGTCCCGTGACGGGCGGCGCCCGAGGTGGTAGAGCCGACCGACCATCTGCAGGTTCTCGAAGCCAGTGAGATTCTCGTCGACTGCGGCGTACTGCCCGGCGAGGCCGATGTGCTCGCGGACGCGCGCCGCGTCGCGGACGACGTCGAAGCCCGCGACGCGCGCGGTGCCCTCGTCCGGAGCGAGCAAGGTGGTCAAGATTCGAACGGCCGTCGTCTTGCCGGCGCCATTGGGCCCGAGTAGGCCGAAGACCGTCCCAGCCTCGACGCCCAGGTCAACCCCCCGAAGCGCATGTACGTCCCCGTAGCTCTTTCGGAGCCCTTGCGTCTCGACCGCGAGGCCCTGCGGGTCCATGCTCTTCACGCTACCCACCGGAACCCTCTCAGGTACAACACTGGTGCACTGCCTGATGCGACTGTGCTGCGCCTGGAACGGCTCGTTGCTCGAGCCTCAAAATGGAGGGGAATCCTGCCCACCGCCGGCCAAGCCCGGGCGTTCATCAATTCGCTTTGACGCCCCGGACGATGGACTCAGGACCGTACGCGTGAAGCCACGCGCTGCAGCCTAGGAAAAAGGAGGAATGAGATGACGCAACGCATTCGAACCGCGCTCGTCGTTGGGCAGATCCGGGGTGAGGTCGAGCCTCTCGGGCGACTGCTCGGGCGGCAGGACGAGCTGGGCTTCGACGCGGTCATTGCCGTCGGCGATCTCGGCGCAGCCTGGAGCAAAGCCGACACGTACCGCGAGATCTTCCGGACGCTGGGCGAGTCAGGTCTGCGCACCTTCTGGTTGCCAGGCGCGAACGACGCGCCCCTGTACGAGTACCTGCGCGAGGCCCACAGCATGGAGATCGCATTCCCGTTGCTGCGTGGGGTTCATGCGACGGCGGTTGAGGCCCCCGGCCAGTTCGTCTTCTCCGGCGTGGGCGGCGAGATCCTGGACGACCCGGACGCGATCCGGGGCGAAGAGACTCTCTTGCGCTACCCGGCCTGGGAGGTCGAGTACCGGCTGAAGATCCTCAACGAGTTCAAGGAACGCCAGAAGGTGTTCCTGTTCACCACCTGGCCCGCGCACAAGGGACTGCACGAGCCCGGCAGCGAGGGTCTGGCGGAGTTGATCAAGACCTACAAGCCGAAGCTCGTGGTGGTCGGCCGAGAACGCTCAGCGGAGATGCGACTTGCGAAGACGCTCGTCATCTCCCCTGGCCGTATGAATCAGGGTCAGTACGCGCTGGTCGATCTCCGTGACCTCACAGTCGAGGCCGTCACGCCCGCCGAGCAGGCAACGGTCTGAAATCGGGAACCACGGGCACAAGAAACCGAGAGAGAGCAGGCAGAGTGTCCGCGCATCGAGGTCAAGGGGATATGAACGAGGGCGAGGGGCCAGGGTCGCCCGGTCACTCAGCTTCGATCCAAATCACGCCTCGGCTCGAGGAGGAAGATCTCCTCCACCTCTTCGGGCTCGCGAAGAGCGTGTTCGGCTCTGAGCCGGGCTGGAACGACCGCAAAGTCCTCGCATCGCTGAGAGAGGACGTCGTCTTCGTCGCGAAGGAGCACGGCCACCCGGCCGGGTACGTCGCCCTCCGCCCGGCAAAGCAGGTGACGACGGTCGAGCAGCTCTTCGTCGCGCCTGGCCACGAGCAGCGTGGAGTCGGCCGGATGCTGCTCGCCTTCGCCGAGGGGTACGCAATCTCCAAGCGCACAGCGGTGCTGCGCGTGGTCGTCGAGCGAGACAACGACTCGGCGCGGAGCTTCTACCGGCGCTCCGGCTTCGTCCCCGTCGAGGACGAGGTCTTCGAGCTGGTCCTCCCGAGGCCATGACGGTTGTCCCGGCAACCGAGACGGGTCGAGTCTGTGTCGTCGTTCGATGAATACCTCGCCACTGTTCCGGAGCCGCAGAAGGCGGAGCTCGAACGGATTCGACAGACGGTTCGGCGCGAAGTGCCGGAGGCCGAAGAGGGGCGGAGCTACGGGGTGCCGGCGTTCAGGTACAAGAAGCGCCCGTTGCTGGGCTTCAGGGCGAGCAAGAACCACCTCAGCGTGTTTCCGTTCAGCCCCGAGGCTGTCGACACGGCGCGCGACGAGCTCGTGGGATTCGAGCTCTCCAAGGGAACCGTCCGGTTCACCCCTGACAAGCCGATCCCCGACTCCGCGCTCAAGCGACTCCTCGACCATCGTTTGCGCGAGATCGAGGGAGACAAGTAACAAGTTGTTACAAGGAACGGATCGGCCCAGAACAGCCGCAGCTTCCGGCGAGCGTCCTTTCAAGTAACAACTTGTCACTAGCGCTCCGACGCCGGGCGCAGTCGACCTCGGGAGGTCGGGCTCGACTCACTCGTCGAGGATCTTCAGGTCGAGCTGGCGGAGCCGGTCGGGGTCGGCAAGGATGTCGATCGCAACGATCTTCCCGCCCCGGACCGTGATGGCTCCAACCGAGTAAGGCTCTCCGTCCAGGACACCTACGGCTCCTGCGGCGCCGTTGACGAGCGCCGGCTGCATGTGGAGGCCGAGTCGCGAGTAGAAGAGCGCCTGCCCGGCGACTTGCCGCGCACCGCGGACCTCCCTCGATCCGCCTATGGGACCGAGGTCCGCGCGCAGCACGACGTCCGGGTCGAGCACCTCGAGCAGTGCCTCGAAGTCGCCCTCGCGCGAGGCGGCGAGAAAAGCGTCGACGATCCTCCTCTGAGTGTCGAGATCCGCGTCTGGAACCGTGTTCTCGCCCTGGACACGGCGGCGCGCGCGGCTGGCGAGCTGGCGGGCCGCGTCGGGCGAGCGGTTGACGATCGGCGCGATCTCGTCGAAGGGGACCCCGAACATGTCGTGCAGCACGAACGCAAGGCGCTCCGGCGGGGACAGCGTTTCGAGCACGACGAGCAGCGCCAAGCCGACCGAGTCCGCGAGCAACGCCTCGTGCTCGGGATCCACGCCATCCGCGCGGTCGACGATCGGCTCGGGGATGTGAACGCCGAGCGGCTCCTCACGCCTCACGTTGCGTGAGCGGAGCATGTTCAGACAAACGCGCGCGACAACGGTAGTCAGCCAGCCACCGAGGTTCTCGATCCCTTTCGTGTCGGCACGGCTTAGCCGCAGCCAAGCGTCCTGGACGGCGTCGTCGGCCTCGCTCACCGAGCCGAGCATCCGGTAGGCCACGGCTCGCAGACGCGCTCGGTGCTCCTCGAATCGTTCGGCCAGCCATTTGCGCTCGTCCATCGGTGTCACATTCCTCCGCGCTGTCGGGTCATAGAAGTAGACCCGCGAACTCAAGCTCTTGTGACTGAAAGGAGAAAGACGATGCGAGTCTTGGTTGTAGGGGCGAGCGGTGCAATCGGCGCCCGACTCGTTCCCCAGTTGATCAACGCAGGGCACGAGGTGATCGGCACCTCCCGCTCACCCGACAAAGCGGAGCAGCTTCGTTCGCTTGGCGCCGAGCCCGTCGTGCTGAACGCGCTCGATGCACGAGCAGTTCGCAAGACGATCGCCGTTGCCGAGCCCGACGCGATCGTGCATGAGGCGACCGCTCTAACGGATGCGCGCTTCTCGAAGAACCTGGACCGGACGCTCGCGCAGACGAACCGGCTTCGCACGGAGGGCACCGACGCGCTCTTGGCCGCTGCGCGCGAGGCGGGCGTGAGGCGGTTCGTCGCCCAGAGCTTCGCCAGCATGCGCTACGCGCGCGAGGGCGGTCCGGTCAAGACGGAGGACGATCCCCTCGACCCTGCGCCGGTCTCAGGCATGCGCGAGACCGTCGCCGCCATGCGCTACCTCGACCAGGCGGTTGCGGACGCCGGTGGAATCGCCCTTCGCTACGGCCTCTTCTACGGCGCTGCCAACGACGGACTGATCGAGCCCGTCCGCAAGCGCCAGTTCCCGATCGTCGGCGACGGCGGGGGCGTCTCGTCGTTCGTCCACCTCGACGACGCCGCAGCGGCGACAGTGCTCGCGCTCGAGCACGAGGGCCCGGCGATCTACAACATCGTCGACGACGAGCCCGCCACTGTGCGCGAGTGGTTGCCCGTGCTTGCGGAGGCGCTCGGCGCCAAGCCGCCCCGTCACTTTCCGGTCTGGCTCGCGCGCGTGTTCGCGGGCGATCCGGGAGTGATGTTGGGAACCGAGTCGCGCGGCGCTTCGAACGCGAAGGCGAAGCGCGAGCTCGGCTGGACGCTCCGCTACCCGAGCTGGCGGCAAGGTTTCGCCGAGGTGTACGCACGGCTTACGGCTGACGCGCCGGCCCAAGTCGCCACCGCGGGAACATGAGCGCTCACGCGCGATAGGCCCGAACGGGGCCTATCGCTTCGCGGGTAGCGAGCGAGCGTACGTCGTCCCGAGCTCGACCCACTTTGCGAGCTCGCGTTTGGTACGAACATGCTCGGAGTCGACCCTCAGCCAACCCTGCATCTGGCGACCGCGCATTTCCATGACGCGAGCGTTCGTCGATGCAACCAGCGCGTTCGATTCAGCCGGGTCCACGCGCACCAAGACGCCGCCTTCGCCGCTGGCCCCGATGGCCATGTTGCCGCCGATCAAAAACGCGAGCCCGCCGAACATCTTCTGCTCGGTCAAGCCGGCTTCGTTCCCGATCAGATCGCGGATGCGACCCGCGAGCTCCTCGTCGTAGGCCACATCGGGATCGTATGGCAGGTTATGGTCGCGATGGCTGCCAGGCTGCGCAGTACCGACCTCGAAAGTCATACTCGAAAGAGACGGTGACTTCGGAGCGCCACGCTATATCGCGTCGGATGACCGCCCGCCGGCCGATGCACGACCGGCTTGCCGATACACCGAGACCGCGCGGAGCGGTCAGGCTCGTGCTCTCGCTCGGCCCCGCGACCGTGGTCGCCGGCGTCGTCTGGGCACTGATCCAGCCCTACAGAGTCACGCTTCTGAACCCCCACGGAGAGAGCTTCTGGTGGCTCGCGGTGGAGCCGCCGCTGCTCGTCGTCGTCGTCGGGATCGCCTTCCACTTCGCGGTCGCCCGCGGGCTCGTAAGCGACCTGCTCGAGACCGACCGGTCGTCCCCTAGTCGCCGCTGATGCGACCGCCCGCCGAACATGTCCATTGGCTGTTCGCGGCGGGCTTCCTCTTCCTCGGCCTCTGTCTGCTTGCCCGCGCCGTCGTCGGGGTAGAGGTCTGGGACGTTCGTGCCCGCCGCGCATACCTCTGGCCCGGGCTCCTGTTCGCCATGGGTCTAGCGATGTGGCCGGTCATGGTCTTCTTCACGAACTCAGCGATCCACATGCTCGCGCACGGGTCGTGGGCGCAGGCGTTGATGCTCGCCGGCGCCGCCCATCTCGGCCTGGCGCGAGGAAAGCTCACGAGCGCGTATTGGCGGCTGACGTTGCCGTTCGCAATGGTCGTTTCAGGAACGGCTTTGCTCATACACGAGCAGAACGGGTGGCTCTGGTCGCGGTCCGCGTTCGTCCACCACGCCGCAGGCTGGACGGTCATCGTCGGCGCGCTCTTCCCGCTCCTCGCCACGTTCCTGCCGCGACGATCGACGCTCCACGTCGGGTTCGCGCTCACCGTCCTCGTGCTGGCCGTCATCATCTTCTCGACGCGGGACGTTGCGCCGGTCTTCGGGCACCTGTCGTCTGACGCGGGCACCTCAAGGCGATGAGGTGGGTCGCCGCGGCGGCCATGGTGGCTGCGCTCGCGTTTCCTACTGCGGCGGCCGGCCACGCGAGCGTCTTGAAGATGATTCCGGGTTCGCGTGACGAGCTGCGCCGCGCCCCCGACGCAATCGAGCTCCGGTTCAACGAGCCCGTCACCGTCCTGGCGAATTCCATCCTCGTCTACGACGCGCGCGGCCGGATCGTCTCGTGGCCGGGACACTCGTTCGGCGACGGGCGCGCCGTCCTCGCTGCGCTGCACCACCTCGTCAAGGGCGCCTATACCGTGCGTTGGCAGGTCGTCTCCGACGATGGTCACGTCGTGTCGGGCGTGTACACGTTCGGCGTACGCGTTCCGGCGCCGGAGCCGACCGCCGCCCACGGCGCCTCGGGGCCGACAACCAGCGAGGACATCGTGCGCTGGCTGTACTTCGTCGGCCTCTCGCTCGTCATCGGCGGGCTCGCCTTTCGGCTGGTCGTGTTGCGCGGCCCGCTACCGCCTGCACTCGAGCGGCGCTTCAACCTTCTGGCAGGCGTCGGCGTCATCGGCGTGCTCGAGGTTGGGATCCTCGCCTTCCTGCTGCGCGCGCAAGACGCGTTGCAGCTGCCGTTCGAGCGCTTCCTCTACGGCGACCTCTCGCCGATCGCGAACGGAACCCGATTCGGCATCGCCTTCATCACGATGACGCTCGGCTTCGCCGCCGT
>DASSXA010000061.1:0-4764 GCA_035704315.1 Gaiellaceae bacterium | reverse complement strand
GCCCGTAACCCGACTTGCCTTCGAATGTCGTGGTGCCCGCGGACAACATCCAGCCCCTGTGCTGCTCGACCGCAGCGCGGAGGCCCTCGTCGCCCGCGGCGCGAGTCGCCTCGACAGTGGCGAGGATGCCGCCGCCGGCCGTGTGGAGCTCCTCGTAGCTCGCGCCTGCCGCTCGGAGCGAGAACTCCTCGACACGGTCGCCCGCGAAGCACACGTGAGTGTGGCAGTCGACGAGACCGGGAACGGCGCACATGCCGCGCCCGTCCAGCTCCTCCACGTCACCGGCGAGGTCGAGCTCGCTCATCGCTCCGACGGACTCGATGCGCCCCTCAGCACACAGGACGTAGCCGCGCTCGATCACCTGGACGGCACCCAGCTCCCGCCTGCGAAGCGGTGCTTCCGTCGCAGCCGGCGTCGCGAGCTGCTCGAGGTCCCTGATCAGCAGCCGGCGCAGGCCGGCGCCGCGTGAGCTCACTCGTCGCCCGGCTGCGTCGGCAACTGGAGCCCGTGCCGACCTGCTGCCTCCAGCGCCTCGGGGTAGCCCGCGTCGGCGTGGCGCAACACGCCCGTGCCTGGATCGGCGGTCAGCACCCGCTCGAGCCGTTCGGCGGCGGCGTCCGTGCCGTCGGCAACGACCACCATCCCCGAATGGATCGAGTTGCCGATGCCCACGCCGCCGCCGTGATGGACGCTGACCCACGTGGCGCCTGCTGCGGTGTTCACGAGGGCGTTGAGGATCGGCCAGTCGGCGATCGCATCGGAGCCGTCGCGCATAGCCTCCGTCTCGCGGTAGGGCGACGCAACCGAGCCCGAGTCGAGGTGGTCGCGACCGATCACCACCGGGGCGGCCGCCTCGCCCGCCCGTACGAGCTCGTTGATCGCGAGCCCCGCCTTCGCGCGGTCACCGAGGCCGAGCCAGCAGATCCTTGCGGGAAGCCCCTGGAACGCCACCCGCTGGGGAGCCAGCTCGAGCCATCGCTGGAGGAGCGCGTCGCCGGGGAAGAGCTCACGGAGCTTGGCATCGATCCTCGCGATGTCGCCCGCTTCTCCCGAAAGCGCCGCCCACCGAAATGGCCCGACGCCGCGGCTGAAAAGCGGCCTAATGTACTCCGGGACGAAGCCCGGATATGTGAACGCGTCCTCTACGCCGCCTTCACGCGCCTCACCTCGGAGATTGTTGCCATAATCGAAAACATAGCTTCCAGCTCGGACGTACGCGAGCAGTCCACGCACATGCGTTGCAATCGAGTCACGGGCTCGTGACAGGTACTCCTCCGGATCGCGGCGCCGAAGCTCGGCGGCCTCATCGACATCCAACCCCTGAGGCACGTAGCCGTTGAGTGGATCGTGCGCCGCCGTCTGGTCGGTGACCAAATCGAAGGGCTCTCCACGACGCGCAAGCTCCGGGACCAAATCGGCGGCGTTGCCGAGAACGCCAACGGATAGTGCGCGACCCTCGCGTGCAGCCGTTCGTACCCGCGCGAGCGCGTCGTCGAGCGAGTCGGCAGCCTCGTCGAGATAGCGCGTCTCAAGCCGGCGCCGAATCCGATCGGGATCGACCTCGACACAGAGGATTGCGGCACCCGCCAGGGCGCCGGCAAGCGGTTGCGCGCCGCCCATCCCGCCCAGGCCGGCTGTAAGGATCGTTCGGCCGGAGAGATCAACCGACCCGAAGTGCTTCTCTCCGGCCGCGGCAAACGTCTGGTACGTCCCTTGCAGAATCCCCTGCGTGCCGATGTAGATCCAGCTCCCGGCCGTCATCTGCCCGAACATCGTTAGCCCGAGAGCCTCCAGTCGGCGGAACTCGTCCCACGTCGCCCACCGCGGCACGAGCAGCGAATTGGCGATCAGCACGCGCGGTGCATCGGAATGTGTACGAAAGACGCCGACAGGCTTGCCGCTCTGCACGAGCAGCGTCTCGTCATCGCCGAGCCGCAGGAGCGAGCGAACGAGCGCGCGTAGCGCATCGTGATCCCTCGCAGCTTTGCCGGATCCGCCGTAGACCACCAGCTCCTCGGGCCGTTCGGCCACCTCGGCGTCGAGGTTGTTCAGCAGCATCCGGAGCGGAGCCTCCGTCGCCCACGACCGAGCGTTCAGTCTCGTGCCCCGCGGCGCGCGGATCTTGGCGAGGTCGCCGCACAGCGCCTCCACAGTGGCATCGAGCGTCTCGACGGCGGTCATACGAGCTCTCCGACCTCGGCCTCGACCGACGCGATCAGCGAGCCGCCCCGGACTGCGGTCGCGAGTGCCTCGATATCCCCGGAGAGTGGCCGATCCTCGCCAACGCGCGCCGAAACGCCGCGAACGAACCGCCGTGCGGCCTCCGACCCCGCACCGGCCGAGAGCGGCGCGAGGAACTCGACCGCCTGAGCGCCGGCCAACAGTTCGATCGCAACTACCGACTCGGCATTGCCGAGCACCTGCCACGCCTTGAGGCCGGAGGCGTTCCCCATCGACACGTGATCCTCTTGGCCGGCGCTCGTCGGGATCGAGTCCACACCGGCCGGGTGGCACAGAGCCTTGTTCTCGCTGACGAGCGACGCTGCCACGTACTGCGGAATCATGAACCCCGAGTTGAGCCCACCGTCGGATGCGAGGAAAGCCGGCAGGCCCTCCGACAGGCTCGGGTTGACGAGCCGTTCGGTCCGCCGCTCGGAGATGCTCGCGAGCTCGGACACGGCGATCGCGAGGGCGTCGAGCGCGAACGCGAGCGGCTGGCCGTGGAAGTTTCCGTTCGAGACGATCTCGCCCTGATCGACGAGGACGAGCGGGTTGTCCGTGGCGGCATTGAGCTCGACGGCGACCGTTTCCTCAACGTAGCGGAGCAGATCGCGGGAGGCGCCGTGCACCTGGGGCGCGCACCGGAGCGAGTAGGCGTCCTGAACGCGATCGCACCATCGGTGGGACTGCATGACGGTCGACCCTTCGAGCAGCCGACGCAGGTTCGCGGCCGATTCGGACTGGCCGCGGAGCGGCCTGAGCTTCTGGATCTCGTCCCGGAAGCTCTGGCGTGAGCCCTCGAGCGCCTCGACCGTGAGGGCACACGCGATGTCCGCCGCCGTCGCCAGCCGCCGGGCTCGCACCACTCCGAGGGCCCCGAAGGCGGCCATGAACTGCGTGCCGTTGATCAACGAAAGCCCTTCCTTCGCGCGCAGCTGCAGCGGCTCCAGACCGACGCGGTGCAGCGCTTCCCCTCCGGGCAAGATCTCCTCCTCCACCCGAGCCTCCCCCTCACCGACAAGCGGCAGCGCGAGATGTGCAAGCGGAGCGAGATCGCCACTCGCGCCGACCGACCCGCGGCTCGGCACGCGCGGTAGCAGTCCGCGGTTCAGGCACTCGACGAGGAGCTCGGCCACCTCCACCCGCGTCCCTGAGCAACCGGTGGCGAGCGCATTCGCACGCAGTAGGAGCGCTGCGCGAACGATCTCGTCCGGATAGGGCTCTCCGACGCCGCACGCGTGGCTGCGCAGCAGTCGAACCTGGAGCTCATCCGCGAGCTCGGGCGGAATCGTCTTGCTCACGAGTCGGCCGAAGCCCGTGTTGACACCGTAGGTCCGGGCCGGCTCGCGAGCCGCGGCCTCGACGACCTCTCGCGCCGCGCGCATCCGATCCTTGGCGTCTTCCGACAGGGACGCCGGTGCCTCGTCCAGGGCGACGGCCCAAACGTGATCGACGGTGAGATCGATGCCCGTCAGCGCGATCGCGCTCGTTCGCGCCATCGCAGAGCAGTCTAGCTCCGGCCACCGGGCAGACTGGCCCCGTGGCCGTGCCGCCGGAGCCAGAGCGAGCCGTGGCGCTTCTGCGCCGGCGGGGTTTCCGCCGGGTCTATCTCGCAGTCGCCGTCAGCGAGCTCGGCGACGCGTTTCAATACATCGCGTTGATGTGGTTCGGGCTCGAGGCCGGCGGCCCGCTCGGAGTGATCGCGGTCCGGCTCGCCGACAGCGTGCCCGCACTCCTCTTCGGCCTCCACGGCGGCGTCGTTGCCGACCGCTTCGACCGCAGGAGGACGATGATCGCAGCCGATCTCGTTCGGGCCGCGGTCCTCATTCCGGTCGCGATCGCCGGACTTGCCGGCGAGCTGCCGCTGCTCGCGCTCGTCGGAGCGGCCTTCGTCCTTACCGCAGCAACGAGCTACTTCGCTCCGGCGTACGGCGCGATTCTTCCGGCCATCGTCGAGCGCTCGAACGTCCAGCAGGCGAACGGCCTCATGCGGGCAACCGCGGACGCCCTGTCGGTACTTGGGTGGGCGCTTGCGGCGCTCCTGCTCGCCGTCGTGCCGCTGTCCGCGTTCTTCGCGCTGAACGCCGCTTCATTTCTCGTCTCCGCTGCACTCCTCGCCGGGGTGCACGTGCGGCGCAGCGCCGACCACGTGACCCCGCCTCGCGTCAGCGAAGGGCTTGCGGCGCTCCGACCGCTTCCGGCTCTGGCAGCCGCGGTCGGCGTGCTGGCGATCGCCGTGACGATCTCTTCGGGTACCTGGATCGTGGGCGTCCCCGAGCTCGTACAGACTGAACTGGGACGGGGAGCCGCGACCTTCTCGCTCGTCGCCGCGGCGTATGCGTTTGGATCGATCACGGCGGCGGCGGTTCTCGTTCGCCTCACCGTTCGCCGCAAGGCCGTCGGCTCGATCGTCGCGTGGTCGGCGTATCTCCCGGGCTACGCGCTCTTCGCGATCGCCCATTCGGTTGGGATCGCCCTGGCCGCCGGCGCATTGGTCGGCTTCGGACAGGGCGCCGCCTGGGTGCTGGTCAACTCGGCCGCGCA
>DASSXA010000360.1:0-2356 GCA_035704315.1 Gaiellaceae bacterium | reverse complement strand
GCTCATGCAGACGATGGGCACACCGTGGGAGATCGAGGTCGACGGCTCGATCCTGTTCTTCGAGGACGTGAAGGCGCCGCCCTACTTCATCGACGGTTTCCTCAACCAGCTACTGCAGGCAGGCAAGCTGCAGCAGGCCGTTGGCGTCGTCGTCGGCGAGATGAAGGACTGTGACTGGGGCGACCTACGGGAGTCGTCCGACTGGGCGCGCTCGCGTTCGCTCGAGGACGTCCTCGAGCAGTATCTGGAGCCGCTCGGCGTGCCCGTGCTCTACAAGCTGCCGCTCGGGCACGGGAAGCACCTCGCGTCGCTGCCGCTCGGCGTTCCGTGCACGCTCGACGCAGATGCCCGAACGCTGACCGTGGACGAACCGGCTTTCCGCTGAATCAAGCCGTGCCGGCCCGCTCCGCCCGAACGAGCTCGGCCAACCGTGATCCGGTCAGCTCGCGTGCCCGCAGAACCGCCACGCGGGATGGCCTCACTGCCCGCAGCGTCGCGGTGCGCCTGCCGTCTCCCAGGAGAGCCAGCTCGCCGAGGAGCGCTCCCGACCCAACCTGAGCGACGACCTCGCCGTCGATTTCGACATGGAGGACCCCGTCGAGCAGCATGAACATGTCCTCGCCGCGCTCGCCCTGCTTCACAAGCGTGTCACCGGCCCGGAGCCGCCGCCGGTCGAGCATGGTTTGGGTTCTCAGGGCGACGCGGTCGAGCTCGTCCTCGAGCTCACCACCAGCCCATGGGGTGTCCTCGAGCGAGTCACGCGCCCAGCCCTCGAAATCGGCCGAGGGATGCTCCTCGCGGAGATTGCCGCCGGCGTCGTAGAGCGTGTGGCTCGGGAACGGGCTCGCCGCAACGAGCCTCCCGTCCGACGTGCCGTCGGCACGGATGACGAGCTCCAGCGTGGTCCATGCCTGTGCCGAGCCGATGTGGAAGTACGGCTTCCCGCGGACCCGTTGCGGCACGGGGAGACCGATCCGGCCGCCGACGGTCTGCTGAAACCGCACCCAGCCGTCTCCAACCGACGGTGGTGGCCGGAGGACCGGAAACTCGATCGCTGGAAAGGCAATCTGGTCGGGTTCGAGGTCGGAGCCCGCCAGCACGCTGCGCCCTTCGTGGCCGTGGTCGACGACATCGCCGTCCTCGACCTCGACCCATGCTCGAAGCTCGTTCGCCTCTCTGAACCGGTCAGCCTCTCGGAGCTCGTCGAGGTCGCCGAGTGGAGTAGGGGGCGCCTCGTCGTAGTGCGCGACCGCGATCCCCAGCGGAAGGTTCGGCAGCGCGTCGAGGACGCCGAAGGGGAGCCACGTGATCGCCGTGATCGAGGACTCGAAGCGCATCACGCAGTCGCTAGCTCGGCCGGGACATGCTCCACCTCGCTGACGAGGGCGGCGACCACCTCGCCGAGCTGTTCCTGCAACTGGTCGTCGAGGAGGCGCCCATCCTCGTCGAACTGGGTATCCGCGTGTCCAACGGCAACGTCGACATCGAGGACGCGGGCGCCGATCGTTGCCAGCACCTTCCGGAGCTCGGCCTGAGACCAGACGGCCCCGAAAGCGCCTGTGCTCGCCCCCACGACGGCGACGGGCTTGTTGCGCAGCGGCGTCGACTTCGCCGGCCGGGAGACCCAGTCGAGCGCGTTCTTCAACACGCCAGGAATCGAGGCGTTGTACTCGGGCGTGGCGAAGAGAACCGCGTCGGCCTCCGCAATCGCCGCCTTGAGCTCCGTGACGGTGGCCGGCCCGGGCTCCATGTCGTCGTCCTGATCGTACGGAGGGACGGCCTTCAGGTCGCTCCATTGCTCGAACTCCACCTCGCGCGGCAGCATTTCGGCCGCCGCGCGAAGCAGCTTCGTGTTGTGGGAGTCGGCCCGCAGGCTGCCGGAGATACCGAGGATCTTCATCGGGACTTACTCGGCCGCCCTGAGGAAGTAGAGCTCGGCCAGGATCGTGACCTCGTCGCCGACGGCCGGCTCGCCGGTCGGAAGCGGCGTGTTCCAGCTGACTCCGAACTCGTGCCGATCGACGGTCGTCGAGAGGACGAGGCCGATTCGCTCGCGCCCGTAACCGTCGACCATCGGAGCCGTGATCGTGCCGGTCACCTCGACCGGCTTGGTGACGCCCTTGATCGTGAGGAAGCCGCGGGCAGCCACCGTCTCGTCGCCGAGGTCGATGTCCTGAGCCGAGAAGATCAGCTCAGGATGGCGCTCGGCGTCGAAGAAGTCGGGCGACTGAAGATGGGTGGAAAGGTTCTCGTCCTTGACGTCGACGCTCCCGACCTTGGCGGTGCCGTCGAGCGCCGCCTCCGAATCAGTGACGACGAGCCGAGCGTCGGCCTCGCGGAACTGACCCTTGAACGT
>DASSXA010000342.1:0-4110 GCA_035704315.1 Gaiellaceae bacterium | reverse complement strand
TCTGACCCAGGAGCTTGGCTACCGCTATCCCGACTTCTCGGACAAGGCCGAGCCGGCGAGCCGCCAGCTCGCCGACGTCTGTAACCACGCATTCTGGTCGCGCTACGAAGCTAGTAACAACTTGTTACTAGCTCAGGCTCGCGCCCGCCTCGAGCAGGAGCTGAAGCTGATCGACGAGCTCGGCCTCGCCGGCTTTTTCCTCCTGCACCACGAGGTGCTGGAGCTCGCGCGCGACGTGGCGAACGACGTCCGCGGTCGCGACTCTCCGCGCAACTCGCTGCCGCCCGGCCGGGGCCGCGGCAGCTCGGTCGGCTCGATCGTCTGCTACCTGACCGGGCTCTCGCACGTCGATCCCGTCCGGGCCGACCTGTCGCTCGGTCGCTTCATCAACCGCGAGCTCGACGCAGTCCCCGACATCGATCTCGACTTTCCGCGCGACATTCGCGAGAAGCTGATCGTCGCGGTCACCGACCGCTACGGCCGCGAGCACGCCGCGCTCGTCGCCAGCTTCGCCACCTATCGCTCGCGAGGAGCGATCCGCGACGTCGGCAAGGCGCTGGGCCTTCCGTTCGGTGAGCTGGAGCGGCTCGCACGAGTCTCGGACGGCTGGAATGCGAGGCGCGTCACCGAGGAGCTTCGCCTCGTGCCCGGTTTCGAGGACAAGGCGGACTCCCCGCGTTGGCGCGCCTTCGCCGAGCTGACGCACGAGATCGCGGGCCTCCCACGACACATCTCCCAGCACCCCGGCGGGATGGTGATCTCCTCACGGCCACTCGTCGAGCTCGTCCCGGTGCAACCGGCCGCCATGGCGGGTCGCCAACTCTGCCAATGGGACAAGGACTCATGCGACGACGCCGGCTTCCTCAAGATCGACCTGCTCGGGCTCGGGATGCTCTCTGCGGTCGAGGAGTGCGTCGACCAGATCGCTCGTCTTCGCGGCGAGACGATCGACCTCTCGCGCATCTCACTCGACGACGAGGAGGTTTACGCGCAGATCCAGGAGGCAGACACAATCGGCGCCTTCCAGATCGAGAGTCGGGCGCAGATGCAGAGCATTCTCCGCACCCGTCCCGAGACGCTCGATGACATCATGGTGCAGGTCGCGCTCGTCCGGCCAGGGCCGATCCAGGGCAAGGCCGTCCATCCCTACATCGCGCACCGGCAGAAGCTGCGCGAGGACCCGAGCTTCGTCCCGCCCGTCGACCACCCGCTCCTGGCGGAGCCGCTGAAGGACACGCTCGGCGTCGTCGTCTTCCAGGACCAGGTGCTGGAGGTGGCGATGGCGCTCTCCGGCTTCAGCGTCGGTGAGGCCGAGGGCCTGCGGCGCGCGATGAGCCGCAAGCGAAGCGAAACGGCGCTGGAGGCGTACCGGAAGCGGTTCGTGGAGGGAGCGGCGGCGAACGGGGTCGAGATCGAGCTGGCGAACGAGATCTACGACAAGCTCGTCGGCTTCTCGGGCTTCGGGTTCCCGAAGTCGCATGCGGCGGCGTTCGGGCTGCTCGCCTACCAGTCCCAGTGGCTGCGCTGCCACTACCCCGCGGAGTTTCTGGCGGCGCTCCTGAACGCGCAGCCGATGGGCTTCTATCCGCCCGCGACGCTCGTGCGGGACGCGCAGCGGCGCGGGGTGGAGGTGCTCCCGCCTGACGTGAACGTCAGCGAGGCGAAGTGCGTCGTCCAGGACGGCAAGGTGCGGATCGGGATCGAGTACGTGACCTCGATCGGAGACGACGATGCCAAGGCGCTGGTCGAGGAGCGGGAGCGCGGCGGGCCGTTCCGGTCGGTGCGCGATCTGGCGCAGCGGGCGGCGCTCCGGCGTGAAGGGCTCGAGGCGCTGATCTCGAGCGGCGCGTGCGCCGAGTTCGGCGACGAGCCACGGCCGCTGCTCTGGGAGGCCGGGCTGGCACCTCGGTCGGCGTCGGTTCCGGGGTCAGGTGGAGAGGAGCGCCAGCTGGCGCTTTCGCTGGATCCCACGGTCGAGACGCCGGAATTGCCGGAACCGACCGAGTGGGAACGGATGCTGACCGATTACCAGACGACGAGCCTGACCGTCGGCATCCATCCGCTGAAGCTGCTCCGGCCGCATCTACCCGGGCAGGTCCTTTCGAGCCATGACCTGGGACAGTCCCTAGACCGGGCCCAAGTGGCCGTGGCGGGGATGGCGATCGCGCGCCAACGGCCGGCGACCGCGAACGGCGTCGTCTTCATGCTGCTCGAGGACGAGTTCGGGCAGATGAACCTGATTGTCCCGCCGACGGTGTACGACCGCCACCGCGCGATCGTCCGCGGCGAGCCGCTGATCCTTGCGCGCGGGCGCTTCGAGCGGCAGGGGCGAAACCAGAACGTGCTCGTGCGGGAGCTGGAGACGCTCGGCCCGCTGGCGCGAAAGGTGGCCGATGTGCCGGAGCTCGCCTCGTCGCTTCCCCCCGCCCACCATTTCGGTCACCGCTGAGCAGAGCGGACGCCCACCGAACGAGACTTCCTGGTTAGAGCTCGTCGATCTCGAGCGCGAAGCGGGGGAGGCTACGGCGGACGGCCTCGTTGAAGGCAGCCAGGTACTCGTCGGCTGCGCCTTCATCGAGCGTCGCGGCATAGCTGTCCCGCATCTCGGCGAGCGTCTCCGTCCCGAACTCGACGAGCTCCTGAAAGCGGCCGAAAACCTCCTCCGCCTCTTCCCGATCAGCGCGGTCGTAGGCCCGCTCGGCCTCGTCGACGCGGGCCAGGAACTCGGCGTCCTCCTGCTGGAAGAGGTCGAGCTGGCGATCGATCAGCTCGGCGAACCGGCCGGGCACGCACCCTAGAGTAGTTCCGTGATCGTCCGGACCTGGAACATCTTCCACGGCAACACGTTTCCGCCTGGGCGGATGCGCTACGTGGAGCAGATGGTGCGCCTGGCCACCGCCGGTGAGCCGGACGCGGTCTGCCTCCAGGAGGTGCCGCCGTGGTCGCTCGAGCGGCTCGGGGAGTGGAGCGGGATGCACGTCTTCGGCCGTGTGGCCGCGCGACCGTCGATCGGGCCATTCCCGTCGACTGCCGAGCTCGGCCGGCACCTCACCGACCTGAACCCTGGCTTCTTTCGTTCCGGATTCGAAGGGCAGGCCAACGCGATCCTCGTGCGTCGCCCGATCCTGGCCCGCTATGTCCTGACGCTGAACCCGTTCCGCTTTCGCCTGGAGGTGGGGCGCCGTCTCGGCCTGCCGATCACCCGGCAGCTCGCCTGGGCGAAGGAGCGCCGCCAGGCGATCGCCGTCCGGATCGAGGGCGGCACACTGCTCGTCAACCTCCACGCCACGCACGCGCGTGACGTGCGGATTCCGGAGGCGGAGGTCGAGCGTGCCGTCCACTGGGCGGGCGCCCTCGCAGGGGAGGATCTCTGCGTCGTCGCCGGCGACCTCAACGTCGACACGCACCGTTCGGAGGTCTTCGGCCGGCTCGACGGCTTCTCCGCGGCCGGCCCCGGCGTCGACCATGTCCTCGTCCGAGGCGCCGGCGTCAGCGAGTACGACCGCTGGGGACGCGAGCGGCGCATGTACGGCGACCTGGTCCTTTCAGATCATGCCGCGGTCGAGGTGAAGGTCGGATGACCTTCGAGGAAGCAAGGTCCGCCTTCCCGGTCCTTTCGCGGTACGCATATCTGAACGCCGGGTCGGTGGGGCCGATGGCGCAACGGACCTACGACGCGGTGGCCGAGGCCGAGCGGGACGAGCTCGGGCCGCGCGGAAGCCACCCCGCTTTCGAACGGATCATCGAGCAACGGGACGGCTTGCGCGCGGTCGTTGCGGGCCAGATCGGGGTGGACGCAGAGCGCATGTCGCTGATGACTTCCACGTCGGAGGGGTGTCGGGTGGCGGTCGCGGGCCTCGATCTAGGCCCCGAGGACGAGATCGTCACGACCGACGCGGAGCACTTCGGCCTTCTGGGCCCGGTTCACGCTTCCGGGGCGCGGGTGCGAGTCGCAAAGGTTCGCGACCGCTCCGCCGCAGAAGCGTTCGATGCCATCGTCGCGGAAGTCAGTCCCCGAACGCGGCTCGTCGCCCTCTCGCACGTCCTTTGGATCACCGGCCATGTCGTCCCGATCGAGGCGCTGAAGGAGGCCGTCTCGGCACCGTTGCT
>DASSXA010000235.1:0-6954 GCA_035704315.1 Gaiellaceae bacterium | reverse complement strand
TCGACGGACCGCATCCGTCATGGTCTCGATCACCTGGGCAGTGCGGGCCCTGAGCTGCGCCACGGTTGCTTCCGGATCGAGTGTGAGGCCCAACCCGTACGCCTCTCTGCGACGGAAACCGGTGATGTACAGCGCCGTCTCGCGCAGTGTCTTGCTCGGGATCTCGCCGTTTCTGACTACAGCTCCGCCGGGAGAAGGTGACCGCTCCACCACGGCAACCCGCTTGCCGAAGTAGGCCGCCTGCGCCGCCGCCTTCTCACCCGCAGGCCCCGAGCCGATCACCACCATGTCGAACCGTTCCTCCGGTGACACCTGACCTCCTGTCAGTCGAACCGGACTCTCGGCACGTTGTCGTTCTAGACGACGAAGTGCTTCTCAGCGAAGTGTGCCGATGACCGTGCGTCCCACGACGAGGAGGAAGGGTCCGGACAACAATGCCCGTGCCGCCGGAGCCTTTCGCGAGGCGTTACTCGAAGGCCGCTGTTCGCGAGGTCAGCTCGGGCGCCGATTGCCCGGCCACCAGCCACGGTCGTCCGAGCGTCGCGAGTCGGCGCCGTAGAGGAGCGCCAGTGGGCCGACGGCAAGCAGAAACACGATGACGATCAAAGATCCCATGAATCCAGATTGCCTCATCCGTGTTGATAAGCGCAAGTCGAGCTATCGTTCGTGTTGATCATGGAACACGATCGTTGGCTCGGAATCGAAATGCGGCATCTCGCCGCGTTGCAAGCGATCGCCGATGCGGGCACCTTCCGCGGCGCCGCGAAGCGGCTCGGCTACACACAGTCGGCGATCTCACAGCAGATCGCAATGCTCGAGCGGGTCGTCGGAGCAAAGCTTTTGGAACGCCCCGGGGGGCCACGAGCAGTCTCTCTCACCGACGCGGGCCGGCTCGTCCTGCGCCACGCCGAGGCGATCATGGCACGGCTCAAGGCAGCGGAAGCCGACGTCGCCGCGATGACAGAAGGCGCCGCCGGCAGGCTTCGAATCGGCACCTTTCAGAGCGTCGGCGCTCGGATCGTTCCGACTCTGCTCGGCCGCTTCAGTGCCGCCTGGCCGGGCGTTGAGGTCCAGCTTGTCGAGTCGGCATCCGACCCCGAGCTGCTCGGCTACGTCGAGCGCGGCGAGCTCGACCTCACATTCGCGATGCCCCCACTGCCAGAAGGCCCTTTCGAGATGGTCGAGCTGACGCGTGATCCTTGGGTCCTTCTCGTTCCGAGCACCTCTCCACTTGCCGGACGTCCGGACCCGCTCCCATTGCGGGACGCTGCGAAGCTGCCGCTGATCGCGCCCAGGCTGTGCGCGAGCCTCGAGCAGATACACGCGCACTTCCGTGCGCGCGGCCTCGAGCCGAACTACGTGCACCACCTGGATGAGAACAACATCGTCCACGGCCTGGTCGCCGCCGGCGCCGGCGTCGGGCTGATTCCTAAGCTCGCCGTCGACGAGAACGACGGCCGAGTGGTCGCGGTCGAGCTCGGCCCGAAAGTCCCGCCGCGGGTGATTGCGATTGCATGGCACCGCGACCGCTACCGACTGCCCGCAGCGGATGCGTTCGTCCAGCTTGCGCAGGAGCTGTGCGTGGAGCTCGAGCGGAACGCCGAGCCGGTCGCCGCTGTGGGCTAGTGCGCCCGGTCGCTAGGACTCGGCTCTTGCGACCAACCCGGCGAGCGTCTCTGGAAAATCGCCGCTGATCTCCGGACCGATCTGCGGTCCGAGAGTGTCCGCGGCTTGACCCGTTATCTCCATGCGATAGGTGACCCGCGCGCGCCCAGGATCGATCCGCTGGACCTCATGAACAGTGCGCACCACGATCTCGCCCATGTCGGCCTCATCGACGAAACGGTCAGGCTCGACAGCCTCTGCGATGCGAAGCTCGATCGGTTCCTCGCTGATCGGCGTCATCAGGATCCTGCTCCCGGTCGCGAAGGGACCGATCAGCTCTATCCGCTCGATGTCGCGTTCCACTCCGGCCAGCCGGCGACATCCGCCCACAACTGCCAGATCTGCTCCGGCGCCGCGCTCGTCTCAACGCTGTGCTCGTTCGTCCACATGGTGACCTCCTTGCCACGTACTGCATCGACCAGCCGCCGGCGTACAGCCTCCCCGTATCAGCCTACGAGCTCAGTGACCTCCAGCGCTGTCCCCCTGCGGGGGGACGTGAAGTTCCTCCCTGGGAGTGTTTCGCAGGGCGGCACGGGCGCCTACGGTGAGTGCATGTCAAGGGAAACACCGAAGGAGAAATGAGCATGACCGCAATCGCCGCATTACCCCTGCTTGCTGACAACGATTGGGGCCACGGCTGGTGGCCCGTCTGGCCGCTCTTCTGGGCGGCGCTGATCGGACTCACCGTCTGGCTGATCCTGAGGCGGCGCGACCGCCGAGTCGATCCGCTCGACGGAGCCCGCGCGGTCCTTGCGGAGCGGTTCGCGCGAGGCGAGCTCACCGCCGAGGAGTACCGCGGCCGCCTGGAAGAACTCCAAGGCGAGGCGCGCTGAAGCAAACGGGCGGTCAGAGGACGAGGGTCGAGCTCGCGGATGCGCAGAGGCTGGTCGCGCATGATGCGGAACGCTTCGTTATCGCACGCGGAAGGACCGCGCACGCATCGATCGTGCGTTGGAAGCGCATGTCACGAACGAGGAGTCGTTGGAGCACCCGGACCACCAGGACACACTTGGCGGTGGCGGGTACGCTCGCTCGCAGCGAGAGTGCGAGGAACTGATGAGCGTTGCGCGCGTCGACAACATCCCGGGTTTCAGCATCGATCGTGTCGCCCCGGCCGCGGGAGACGATCCCGACGTCCTTCGCCTGGAGAACCTCGACACCGACAATCCCGCCGCCGGAAGAGGCGATGGGGGCGACGCGCGCGGCGATCGGCGAGGACGAGGCGAACAGCTGGCTGCCCTTCGCAGGGCGGATCTCTACCGCACGTAAGAAGCGATGCCCCATTGGCAGCGCGCACTCGCTCACGATTGTTCGCCCGGCGGCGAAAGCGGCTGTCAGCCGAGTTTCGCCGGCGCGTAGATCCGGATCACGATTGGCGCCAGCGTGAAGTCCCCGGACATCTTCACGGAGCCGTTGAGGAACGCAGTCATCGGGTTCTGCTCGCCACGGACGATGTCGAGGAAGACCTGCTCCGTCAACTCGAGCGTTAGGTCTGCCTCCGCGGGGCCCTCCGAGACGTCGAACTCTCCGTGGTCGAGCGCCACGCGCCAGGAGCCGACACCCTGGACATCGAATCGGTGTGAGGCGCGAAGATCTGACAACGGCGCCGGATCCACGTACTCACCGAACCGCGCGAAGAACTCACGGACCCCGCTCACTGCACTCAAACCGCGCCTTGCGCTCGGGACGGGCGGGCGAGTACGGGGCGCGGCGCCGCGCTCCAGCGTCCGGGGGCTGCGGTCGATGGTCACCTCCAGCCTGCGGACGCCTTCCGGGAGCATGGAAGCTTCGAATTGGTGCTCGCCCGGCTCGAGGCCGACGAGCAGCCTGATGAACAAGAGCGGCGCGCCGGTTGCCCAGGCCTGCGGCCAGCATGCCGTTGGGTACTGGACCGGAAAGAGCGTCTGCTCGCGCGCGTAGCCGGCGAAGGCCTCGGGAAGCCGGTGTTCGAAGAACTCCGCGGCCTCGAGCATCCCGAACGCGATCTGAGCGGCCTCGGAGTGGAATCCGTAACGCGCGAGTCCGGCCGCAACCAGCGAATTGTCATGGGGCCATACGGTTCCGATGTGGTAGCCGATCGGGTTGTAACCGCCATCGCCCTCGGCCATCGTGCGCACCCCCCAGCCTGAGAACAAGCGAGAGCCGACGAGGTGGCGCGCGACGCTCTCCGCCTTGTCGTCGTCGACGATGCCGCTCCAGAGTAGGTGCCCGATGTTGGACGTCAGCGCGTCCACCGGCCGCCTGTCGCCGTCGAGCGCAAGGGCGAAGTAGCCGCGATCGGCGAGCCAGAAGTCTTCGTTGAAGCGGCGCTTCAACTCGGCGGCTTCGTGCTCGAGGCGGTCGGCCAGCTCGGGATCGCGCCAGAACTGCCGCGCCAACCTCGCGCAGCGTAACTTGGCGTCGAAGACGTAGCCCTGGATCTCGCAGCACGCGCGCGGGAGCCTCGACTGCGAGCCGTCCGCAAAGAGGATCGAGTCGTGCGAGTCCTTCCAGCATTGATTCTCGAGCCCGGCCTCGTCACCCCGCTCGTACTCGACATAGCCGTCACCGTCTCGGTCCCCGTACTGATCGATCCACGCCACCGCGGCGCGGGCCACACCCTCCAACTCGTGGACGAGGTGGGCGTTTCCGGTCCACCGTTCGGTCTCGTCGAGGAGGATGAGAAACAGCGGCGTCGAGTCGGCCGAGCCGTAGTACGGCGAGTGCGGCCGCTCCTCGAACGCGGTCATCTCGCCGAAGCGGATCTCGTGGAGGATCTTCCCGGGCTCTTCGTCGCGGAAGCGATCGACCCCCTTCCCCTGCTGCGCGGCGAGGGCGCGGAGCGTCGTCTCAGCAAGGTCGGGAGTGAACGGGACCGCCTGGTAGCTCGCCAGTAGGCTGTCCCTGCCAAAGACGGTCATGAACCATGGCAGGCCGGCTGCGGGGAGGGCCATGCCCGGCAGGATTGGCGGATAGAAGCGCAATGCGGCCAGGTCGATCAGACTCCGCTCATACGTGCGCTCCAGCGAGCGCCAGTCGGTATCCAGTTTCGGGGCTGACTCGATCCACTCTTCGAGCGTGTAGCCCATGTTCGGTCTCGCTTCAGTGTCGCCGTGGTCGTACTTGACCATCGGCCTCACGTCGGCAAACGCGTGCCGGGCTGCGGCCACGTCGAGGCAGGTCGTCCACTCGCCTTGCGGCTCGATGCGGATGCGGAAGCGGAGCCCGTCATCGGTCATCTCGACCTCCGGCGCGGTCGCGCCGATCCAGGTCTCGCGAACGAACCTTTCGCGCCGATAGCCGAGCACGAGCCTCCCGTTCGAAGCCGACCGATAGTGCTCCCCCTTTTTGCGAAGAGCGTCTTTGACCTCGAACAGGTCCGCGAAGTCCGCCGCGGCCTCGACGTGGAGGTCGAGCTCGAGCGGTTGAGCGGTGTGATTGAGGACGATTAGGTCTTCGTGGAAGCCCTCGCCGACCCAGCGCTTGCGCATGATCGAGAACGTGGCCTGGTCGTAGTGCGATTCCGCCGGCGGGACGAGGAAGAACTGCGCCGAGAAGTAGTTGACATCGTCGGTCGAAAGCACCTCAGGCGATCTGCCGTCGACGGTCAGGCGCCACTGCGAGAGAAACCGGGTGTCCTGCAGGAAGAGCCCGTGCGGTTGGTTGGCCGAAGGGATGACGTCCCCGCGACGGTCGCTGACGACGAACGTATCGCCTTCGAGGATGCTGACCGTGTCAGAAGCCATCGTCGCGCCTTGAGCGCAGCTTAGGCATCCGGAAGCAACGTGCGCCGCTGGGCGGCTCCGTCTGCGTCAGGGTGGCGCCATGGCCTGCCCGGTGAGCGCGAGCCCGACGTGCTCGACTTGACAAGGCGCGAGGCTGATAGGCGATCCGAAGGTCGGCCTTCGAGCGACCCGTCATCTCGCACCCCCACGGACTGCGTCGACACATCGCGCCAGGCATGAAGACACGACGTCATCGAGCCTCATGATGGCGCGATCGCGTTGAGCGTAGCTCTATCCACTTCAGGTTGCGTCATCGGCGGCCCTCTCGACGGTAGGGGTGATGGGCAGCCTCGGACCAAACTCGAGTTGTTGTCCGTCGACAACCGCATATCGCTAGGCCGAGTGGCGCTCGTATGCGACCCGGCGAGACGATCACATCGCGCGTCCGGGCCCGGTGAGCCTTCCTGGATCGCGGCGCTCGAGGCCGTGGTGGAGGGAGTGTGTTGACCGCGGCAGACGAGGCCGAGACGGTCACATTCGCACGGCGCGTCGGAGCCGAGATCGCTGCGCGGAGCGGCGGGCACTGTTTCGCCGGCCGCTCGTCGACCCGCGGAGTCCTGATCGACCTGAGCGAGATGCGCTCCGTCTCGGTCGCCGACGGCGGCGCCACGGCCGAGGCCGGGCGTTTCTCACGACGTCTATGAGCGGCTTGACAGGCACGGTCTGACGATCGCTGCCGGTTCGGGAACCGCATTGATACCGGGCTTGACAGAGGATATGGATAACGGTTATCCTTGCATAGTTAACTGTTAGGGAGAACCAGTAATGCAAGAAGCCGAAGCCGTTGGAGTGCCGATCAAGGAGGCGTCTCAGGGCTACCAGCTGCGGGTCGTGCAGGAGGTCCTGCTCGCGCTGCTGGCCAAGGAGCCGTCTCACGGCTATCAGCTCCGGGCCCGGCTTCAACTCGCGCTTGGACCACTGGCCGAAGCGCTCAATGCAGGCCAGGTGTACGTGACGCTGAACCGGCTCGAAAAGGCCGACCTCGTGGCCTCTCAGCGCGTCGGACAACTGGATCGTCCAGACCGCAAGGTCTACGAGCTGACCGCGGCGGGTAGCGCGCGGGTCACGGAGTGGCTGGACGACACGAGCTGGCCGAAACCCGCCCCGGCCGAGTTCCATCTCAAGCTGGTTGCCGCCGCCGCAGCGGGACTGGCCGACCCGGTGCGGCTCGTGGACGCGCAGCGGCACGAGCTGTTGGCCGGGTTAGCCGCCGCACAGCGGGCCGCGCTCACGGAGCCGAACGACTCCGTCGCGGGGCTGTTGCTCGAGGGCGTGGTGCTGAGGCTGCAGGCCGACCTTCGGTGGCTCGAGGCCTGCGCGCGTTACTGGAACGCAACGAAGGGACGATCATGAACGCGAACGAGTCACTGTCGCGCGTCGGGCCGGTCTTGCGCACGCGCGCGCTGGAGAAGGAATACGGCCACGGCGAAGGCCGCGTACGTGCGCTCGACGGAGTCGAGCTGGAGGTGCCATCGGGCGAGACCCTGGCCGTGATGGGGCCGAGCGGCTCCGGGAAGTCGACTCT
>DASSXA010000130.1:0-4688 GCA_035704315.1 Gaiellaceae bacterium | reverse complement strand
TCCGAGACCGGCCCGATCAGGAAGAGCAGGCCGAGTACCTGGCCCGCACGAATCAGGATCATTCCGTCATCGTGACGGATCGGTGCGCGGCCAACAGGGCGCGGGCAGCGTCGTTGCGAAGCCGGTGATGACTGTGATCGCAACCAGGAAGTGCAAGGCGAGAAGGGCTACGAGGTTCGCCCCATCGGCGAAGTAGCTCGGGCCGATGGTCGACACCGACAACGCAGTCGAGCCGATGAAGCCCCACCACGCGAGCGGATTGTCCGTATGACGCTCGAGCTGTCGGATGACGAACCAGCCTCCGAGCGCGCCGGCCAGCGCAGCGACGGCGACGTCGGAGGGCCCCACGACGCCGTCTCCGGTCGAAACCTCGAGGTCGATACCGAGGACGCGGATGACTGCCCAGCCGAGGAGTGCCGCGACCGGGGCGATGACGACTGTTGCGACTCGACGTGATGTGTGTTTGGTCATGACTCCATCGTGCGTCCCGGAGACGGCGCTCCGGTAGAGCAGCGCATCATGGATACGGCATGACAGCCGTCACATTGGCGCTCGCCGGGGACACGATGCTCGGGCGCAAGGTCGCCGAGGCCATCGACCGCGATGGCCCCGAGGGCCTCTTCGCCGACGAGGTGATCGCGCTGACACGAAGCGCGGACCTCTTCGTCTTGAACCTCGAGTGCTGCATCTCTTCGCGCGGAAGCCCGTGGCCCGATCCGCGGAAGCCGTTCTTCTTCCGCGCCCCGCCGGAGGCGACTGAGGTTCTTACGCGGCTAGGCGTTGACTGCGTCACGCTCGCGAACAACCACGCGCTCGACTTCGACCGCGTCGCCCTCCTGGACACGCTCGAGCACCTGCGGGGGGCCGGCATTCGGTGGGTCGGCGCCGGCCGAAATCGCGACGAGGCCATGGCGCCGGTGATTCTGGAGAGGAACGGTTTCCGGCTCGGCGTGATCGGCTGTAGCGACCATCCCGCCGACACCGCCGCCGGCCCGACTAGGCCGGGGATCGCCTATGTGGATCTTCGACAAGGTGTGGAGTGGCTGCCGGAAGCGATCGCCGGACTTGAGGCAGACGCTGTGCTCGTCACCCCGCATTGGGGCCCGAACATGAACCCGGAGCCGCTGCCCTACGTCCGGCGGACGGCCGCCGCCCTGCGCGAGGCCGGCGCGACGCTAGTCGCCGGTCACTCGGCGCATGTATTCCAGGGCGTGGAGCCCGCGATCCTGTACGACCTCGGCGACTTCGTCGACGACTACGCCGTCGACGCGAAGCGAAGGAACGACCTCGGCTTGCTCTTCTTCGTCACACTCGACGAGGAGGGGCCGCCCCGCGTCGAGGCGGTCCCGCTCAAGCTCGAGTACTGCCACACGCGGCTCGCCGCCGGCGAGGACGCCGCGTGGATTCGCGAGCGTTTCCGGGCCGCCTGCGCCGCGCTCGGAACGGAAGTGGGCGAGGACGACGGTCGCCTTGTCGTCGACTGGCGGTCCTAATCGCGCCTTGGCTCGTAGGTCAGGATGGCGATGCCGTCCCCGACCGTCTTCGAGTCGACGAGTCGCAGAGGCTTCTTGTCGCTGGTTTCTCCGAAGATCCGCTTGCCGGTCCCGAGCACGACGGGGAACACCATCAGCCGGAGCTCGTCGACGAGGTCCTTCTCGACCAGCGCGTGCACGAGCTGATTGCTGCCGTGGACGACGATGTCGCCGTCGATCTCCTCCTTTAGCTTCTCGACCTCCTCGAGGACGTCGCCGTTCAACACCGTCGTGTTGTTCCACGTCGGGTTCTCGAGGGTCGAGGAGATGACGTACTTCGGCATCGAGTTGAACTTGTCGGCGAACTCGCCCTCCCTGGACGGCCAGGCCCCAGCGAAGCCCTCATAGGTCACCCGTCCCAACAGCAGGGCCTCGGTCGCGCGCGTCTCGTCGAGCTTGAACTGGTCGCCCTCCGCTCCGCGATCGAACTCGAAGCTCCAGCCCTTGTACTTGAAGTCCTCGCCTCCGGGGGCCTGCATGACCCCGTCCAGCGAGACGAACTCGGTTACGACGATCCTGCCCATGTGATCCTCCTTCTCCGTCGGATGCCCCGGGTACCATACTCAACGATACAGTTGCTAAACCAAGTGGAGGAATAAAAGGTGGCGGTCGACCATCTGGACAGCACATTCGCGGCGCTTGCTGATCCGACGCGGCGCGCGATCCTGAGACGGCTCGCGCAGGGCGAGGCCTCGGTAAACGAGCTGGCTGAGCCCTTCCCGATGAGTGTTCAGGCCGTCTCCAAGCATTTGAAGGTGCTCGAGCGGGCCGGCCTTGTCACGCGCGGGCGGTCGGCGCAGCTGCGACCGGCGCGCCTTGCAGGCGCCCCGCTGAAGGAAGCCGTTGACTACCTGGAGACGTATCGTCAGTTCTGGCAGGAAAGCTTCGACGAGCTCGAGAAGCGGCTGCATGGCTGAAGGAATCACGATCACCCGTGTCTTCGACGCCCCGCGGGAGCGCGTCTGGAAGGAGTGGACCGAGCCCGAGCGCTTCGCCGACTGGTTCGGCGGCACCGAGTCCGAGGTGCCGCTCACATCGGTGTCGATGGACGTAAGGCCGGGCGGGTCGTGGCGGCTGACGATGTTCGCCGAGCCCGGGCGGCGCGAGATCCACTGGACGGGCGAGTACCGCGAGGTGGTCGAGCCCGAGCGGCTCGTGTTCACCGTCTCGGATCAGCCGGAGGACGATCTCTACGAGCTCGTGACCGTCGTCCTCACCGACGTGGGCGAGGATCGGACCGAGATGCAGTTCCAGCAGCAGGGGCGCATGTCGGCAAAGGAGTACGAGCGCGCGGGACAAGGATGGTCGACCTTCTTCGACCGGATCGACGCCCGGCTGACTACTCGAGGCTGACCGAGATCCGCCGGTCGCCGGTGTCCAGCACGAAATGCTCGGAGACCCTCGCGCAATACAGACGAAGGGCTGCGGGCGGCTGAACGTCCGCATGCCTCCACGCACGAGCCCCCTGGAGCTGGGACCTCCGCGAGAAGAATCCTATTCCCCGCTCGAGCTCGGAGTCCGCCACCTGCTCTGCAACAGCCGACATGAACACGCCCTGTCCGCTGCCGACGGGCGCTCGGGAGTCAAAGATCACGATGGCGATCTCCGGACGCGCGGCGACGTTGCGCGAATGCCGCGCGTCCGGATACGAGACCCAGAAGAACTCGCGATACGCCTCCGGCGCATACCAGACCGGCGAGACCCAGGGCCGCCCGTTCGTGTCCGCGGTTCCGAGCGTCATGTAGCGGTTCTCGTCGATGATCGCTCTCGCGGCGGCTTCGAGCTCCTCTGCAGAGGTCATGCTCAGGCGAGCGTCCGCAGGTACTCGTCGAGCAGGCCGTAGCTCCGGTCGGCGCCGTCCGCCATGCCGGTGGCGATCGCGGCGTCTCGGGCTTCCTTCGACGGGTAGAGAATCGTGGTCGTCACTGTGGTGGCGCCGTTCTCTTCGAAGAGCTGCACAGTGTTCTCCGTCTCCGGCCACTCGCCGCCCCACGACTCGGTGTTGACGAGCCGCTCGGGCGGGACGATCTCCCGGTAGACGCCGCGCATCTCCAGCTCGTCGCCCTCCGGGCGCCGCCAGAGGAAGTGCCATTCGCCGCCCGGGCGGAGATCGATCTCGCAAACCGGCATCGTCCAACCCTCCGGGCCGAGCAGCCATTGCCGTAGGTGCTCAGGCTTCGTGTACGCGTCCCACACGAGCGTGCGCGGTGCCTCGAACGTCCGCGCCATGACGACCTCGCGATCCGACGGTGTCGTGATCGTGGTCTCGCCGACGCTATCTGTCTCGGACATGGTTCGTCTCCTTTCCTTGCAGCTGTCGTAGGTACTCGTCCAGCCGGTCGTGGCTCCCTTCCCAGAAGCGGCGATAGCCCTCGGCCCACTCGGCGACGTCCTTGAGCGGCGCAGCCTCGAGGCGGCAGGGCCGCCACTGCGCTTGTCGGCCGCGAGTGATCAGGCCGGCCCGCTCTAGCACCCGAAGGTGCTTGGACACCGCCGGGCCGCTCATCGCGAACGGCGCCGAGAGCTCCTTCACCGTTGCGGGGCTGTCGGCGAGACGCCCGAGGATCGCGCGGCGTGTGGGGTCGGCGAGAGCCGAGAACGTGACGCTGAGGGAATCGGTGGCCATCGAGTAATTAACCAGGTGGTTATCTATAATACCGATCTGTGAACGTCAAGCTGGGCTGTATCGAACACGTAAAGACGGGCCGAGGCGGCCTTTTTCGATTCGCTAGCCTCTGTGACGTGGTACGAGCTCGACCCGAGGGACGCTCGTGCTGCTTTCGGCTTGCCGCTGTGCCGAGCGATGAGTTCTGGGGTCTCAGGCGGTCTTAGTAGAAATCCGAGCCGACGGAGGGTGGGAGACGCATGACGGAGCAGAGGCCAGGGGACAACACGCAGCAGCGGCGCGCGGCTCACGAACGGCTTTCGACCGGCACCCTGGCGCGCTGGGCGCGGGCGTGTGCGTCGCACCCCTGGCGGGTGATTGTCGGCTCGCTCGCCTCGATCGCATTGCTAGTCGTCCTTGTGGTGACTGTCGGCGGCAGCCTCAAGGACGAGTTCGAGATACCGGGTTCGGACACGCAGAAGGCCACCGACCTCATCAAGTCGGAGTTCTCCTCCGAGCAGGGCTCCGTGCTGAACCTCGTCTTCGCCGCG
>DASSXA010000084.1:0-3233 GCA_035704315.1 Gaiellaceae bacterium | reverse complement strand
CTCGCAGAGGTGGTCGTTGGTTACTCCACATCCATCCGACCCGGGGACGTCATCCGCATCGAGGGCGGCCGCCCGAGCACGCCGCTCGTCCGCGAGATCTATCGCGCCGCCGTCCGGGCCGGCGGCCACCCGACCGCCGAGCTCGTCATCCAGGAGACGGCCGAGGATCTGCTGCTCGAGGGCACCGAGGACCAGCTCGAGTGGGTCCCGCTCGACGTGCGCTGGAACGTCGAGCACGGCGACGTCTTGATCGCGATCGACGCGCCCGAGAACACGAAGTATCTGAGCGGCGTGGAACCGGTCCGGATGGCCAGGCGCGTAAAGGGACGTGAGCCCTATCAGGAGCTCGCCCTTCAGCGCTTCGCCCGGGGAGATTTCCGCTGGGTGTTGTGCGGTTATCCGACCGAGGCTTCCGCGCAAGAGGGCGGCATGTCACTGGCGGAGTTCGAGCAGGTCCTGTACCGCGCCGCGTTTCTCGAAGCCGACGACCCCGTGGCTGCGTGGCGGGCCTTCGGTGAGCGCCTCGACCGCATCGGCTCGTTGCTCGAGCGCAAAAGCGAGCTGCGGGTGGTCGCCGAGGACACCGACCTGAGGCTCGGGGTAGAGGGGCGGAGCTGGGTCCGGGCGAATGGGAAGGCGAACCTCCCCGATGGAGAGGTGTTCACCGGACCGGTCGAGACGAGTGTCGACGGCACGATTCGCTTCTCGTTCCCGGCAATGGTCCGCGGGCGAAGCGCAGACAGTGTCGTCTTGCGCTTCGAGGCCGGCGAGGTCGTGGAGGCCGAAGCCCGGCGCGGCGAGGAGTTTCTCCGCGAAATGATCGGTGTCGACGACGGAGCGCGCCGGGTTGGAGAGTTCGCCTTCGGGCTGAACGAGGAGGTGCGCGACTACACCGGCAGCCTGCTGCTCGACGAGAAGATCGGCGGCACGATTCATCTCGCGTTGGGAAGGTCGGTGCCCCAGACGGGCGGCGAGAACATCTCAGCTCTGCACTGGGACATGGTCTGCGACCTACGTGACGGCGGAGAGGTGTACGCGGACGGCGAGGTCGTGTATCGGGACGGCGCGTTCGTGAACGGCGCCGGCTGACGCTGACGCTCGTCGCGGTCATCGCGGATACGCACATGCCGCGCGGCTCTCGGCGTTTGCCCGCCGAGTGCATCCGGCGTCTCGAGAATGCGGAGCTGATCCTGCACGCCGGCGATTTCGTCCGGGCGGCCGTGCTCGAGGAGCTCGGCCGGTTGGCGCCGGTCGAGGCCGTGGCCGGAAACATGGACGAGCCGGCGCTCATGGAGCAGCTTCCAGAGCGGCGGGTCGTGTGCCTCGAGGGCGCTCGGATCGGGATGGTCCACGTGCCGGGCCCGGCTGCCGGGCGCGCGGCGCGGCTTGCGGCGGCCTTTCCCGGGTGCGATGCCGTCGTTTACGGTCACACCCATATTCCGGAGGTGTCTCGGGTGGGGGACCTCTGGGTCTTGAACCCGGGCAGTCCGACCGAGCGTCGAGGAGCGCCCGCTCACTCGATGCTGATGCTCGACGTCGAGGCGGGCGAGATCCGACCCGAACTGGTCACACTTTCGGGTTGACGCGGCGAACACGTGTTCGCTAGCATGGCGAACACATGTTCGTTCGGTTCCTCCTCGTTGCCTTTCTCGTCACGGTGCTGGCCTGGAGCATCCTGGCTCACGGCTCCGAGGGGGCAGGGGCCGGCGAGGCCTATCGCGTCCGACCGGGGGACACGCTGTGGTCGATCGCCGCTCGCCGCTACGGAGGCGACCCGCGGCAGGCGGTGTGGCGGCTCCAGCGCGAGAACGGCCTCAGCGGGGCGGCCCTCACACCTGGGCAAGTGCTCGTTTTGCCCTGAGAGGAGGCGGTCGAATAGCAAAAAACCACGAAACTAGAATCGCCGCGTGGATCTCGACCTCGTCTTTCTCGGCACCTCCGGTTCGATGCCGACCGCGCAACGGGCGCCGACCGCGACCCTCGTCCGCCGGGGCGGGGAGCGGCTGCTCATCGACTGTGCGGAAGGGACGCAGCGACAGTTGTTGCGCTCGAACGTCGGCCTGATCGAGCTCCGCGACGTCTTCCTGACCCATTACCACGCCGACCATTACCTCGGTCTGCCCGGGATGCTGAAGACGTTCGCCCTTCGCGGTCGGGAGGTCCCGATCACGATTTACGGCCCGCCGGGACTGAACGAGCTGTTCGGGGCGCTGCGGCGGATCTTCGGAAAACTGACATACCCCTACGAGCTGGTCGAGCTCCGCCCAGGAGATGTTCTCGAGCGGCGCGGTTATCGCCTCGAGACCTTTCCGGTCAACCACGGCGTCTCCGCGGTGGGCTACGCGCTCGTCGAGGAGCCTCGGCCCGGGCGTTTCGACGCCGAGATGGCCGCGGCGATGGGAATCCCGGAGGGGCCGGAGCGGGGCGCGCTCCAGCGCGGCGAAACGGTCACGCTGCCGGACGGTCGTGCCATCAACCCCGAGAGCGTGCTCGGAGAGGTGCGCCTGGGGCGGAAGGTCGCGATCTCCGCCGACACCGCCTATTCCCAGCGAGTCATCGAGGCGGCGCGCGGGGCGGACGTGCTCGTCCACGAAGCCACCTTCGCCGAGGAGGAGCGCGACCGGGCGCACGAGACGCTCCACTCGACCGCGGCCGAGGCGGCGGACGTCGCGCGCTCGGCCGAGGTCGGTCTGCTCGCCCTGACGCATCTCTCGAACCGCTATTTCGGCGGCGAGATCGAACGAGAGGCGCAGGCCGTCTTTCCCGACACGGTCGTGCCCCGGGATCTGGATATCATCGTCGTTCCCTTCCAGGAACGGGGGTCGCCGGAGCTCGTGAAAGGTGGAGCCACTCACAAGCACGGATCGCCGCCGCCGAAGGGCGAGGCTGTTGCCGCAACGATCGAGGAGGGCGCGCGATGACTCGCATGGTTCAAGTCGCAATGGCCGGTGACGTCACCGAAGCCGAGGAGCTGGAGGCGATCCTCCAGGCTGCCGGAATCGACACCCAGCTCGAGCCGGCCGTCGAGCACCATCCGACGGCCACCGAGGACGCGCCGCAGAAGGTGCTCGTTCCGGAGACGTCGCTCGAGGCTGCAATCGACGCGATCGAGTCGCTCAGCGAGCCCGACGAGCTCGTTTCGGACGCCTAGCTCGCGCTCCGCCGTCCGCCGGGCGCGCTAAGCTCCCTTCCGCTCCACGTCCTTTAACTCGGTCCCGTGAGGCCGGAAAGGA
>DASSXA010000333.1:0-7765 GCA_035704315.1 Gaiellaceae bacterium | reverse complement strand
AGCAAGTCGACCTGAACCCGCTCGTCGCGGTCTACCTGAACCGCCTCTCCGATCTCCTCTTCATCCTCGCCCGCACCGCGAATCTGGGCGAGGACGAGCCGCTCTGGACGCCTGGCAGCTCCTCCTAGCGTTCCTCGCCTCATTCGCAGCCGGGTATCTCGGCTCGGCGGTCGGCCTCGTCCTCGGCACGCTTCGGCTCCCGGCGATCCTGCTGCTCTCCGGAGACGCGGCGGCCGGCGCCGGTACGAACGTCGCCATCAGCGCCGCGTCGGCGGCCTCCGGCGGCTACCGCCATGCTCGTGCCGGCCGCGTCGATTGGCGGGTCGTCGCCTGGATGGGGCCGCCGTCGGTGGTCGGGGCTGTCGCCGGCGCCCTGCTGACGGACGAGCTCCCGACCCGGCTACTCCTTGCAGTGATCGCCGCGATTTTGGCCTGGAACGGCTTCGATCTCCTCGCGCGGCCGATCCGCGGCCGCCCCTCGGAAGACCCGCGGCTCACACCTGCGGTGGTCTTCGGCTTCGTGATCGGCGTGCTCGGGGGCGCGGTCGGGGTGATTCTCGGAACGCTGCGGATGCCTGCTCTGCTTCGCGGCGTCGGGCTGACCGCTCACCGCGCGGTGGGGACGAACCTCGTGATCGGCTTCGCGCTGGGCCTCTTTGCATTTGCGACCCATGCCCTGCTCGGACAGGTCGAGTGGGACCTTCTCCTCGCCGGGATCGCCGGCGCTCTCCCCGGTGGTTGGCTGGGCGCGAGTCTGACCGAGAGGCTCTCGGAAGAGACGCTTCGCCGTGCGATCGGCGTCGCGCTGATCGCGATCGCCGTCGCTTTTCTCGTCGAGGTCGTGGTCGGCTAGGTCGGCTAGGTCTCAGGCGGCGGAGAGAGAGCCCCAGGAGTACGTCTTGACCGAGACGCTCGTGCCGTTCGTCTCGCTCCGGAACCGCGGGATCAGGTTGCCTGCGGTGGCTCCAGTGCGGACGACTCCGTAGATGTGGGCCGCGTACGTCGTTCCGGTGGAGGGGACAGCAGATCCGATCACCGCATCGTCGTAGGCAGTGCCCCAGCCGGAATAGAGCCCGTTCGTTCCGTCGTTCCCGATCGGAATCGCGACCGTGTAGCTGATCGCTGCCGGCGTTCCGGGGCCGCTCAACGCGAGGCCGATGCCGTTGTTGGCCTGTGCGCTCGTGAAGAGGATGTAGTACTCGAAGCTGTAGGTCGTGTTCGCGGAGAGCGCGAGGTTGAGACCCGATGCGGACTGGAGGGTGGTCGTGGCCGTGCTGTCATCCGCCATGGTCTTGCGAACCGTCGTCGGGCCCGAGCCGGGAGGTCCTTGAGGACCTGCTGGGCCCGTCGGGCCCTGCGGGCCCGCGGGACCTGTCGGCCCGGCCGGACCCTGCGCGCCTTGAGCGCCGTCCTTCCCGTCCTGCCCATCCTTGCCGTCGTTTCCGCTCGCGCCCTGAGGACCGGCGGGGCCCTGCGCCCCGGCCTCGCCCTGCGCCCCGGCGGCGCCGGACGCTCCCCGCGGCCCCGCCGGGCCCTGCGCACCGGATGCACCTGTTTCGCCTTGCGGCCCTGTTGCGCCGAGCTGTCCCTGCGGTCCGGCCGTGCCAGGAGCACCCGTCGCTCCAGTGGCTCCTGCGGTGCCGGTCGCTCCCTTCAGCCCTCGACCGCCGGCGGGCCCATGGGCTCCCGTTGCTCCGGTCGCCCCGGTCGGGCCAGTCTCGCCGTTGGCGCCGGCTGCGCCCGGAGGGCCGGTCGCTCCGCGCGCGCCGTCCGCCCCTGGGAGTCCTGCCGCGCCTCGGGCGCCGGTCTTGCCGCGGAGAGCGGAATCGGTCGAGTTGGCGCGGACGGAGCTCTTCTCAGGTGAGCCCTGCGCGATGGCCACCAGCAGAGCGCCGGCGAGAGCCGCGGCCAAGAGGGCGCCGCCGCCCACAAGCAGGATTCGCCTGGCCTTCCCTCTCATGTGACTCGATATCGGCGACGCGCCCGAAAGGTTTAGCCCATTTGGGTCACTGCAAATGCCCCAGTCAGGTCAGGGCGGCCGCCGCCTGCCGGCAATAACGTCGTAAGCACGGAGGAAACCGACCTCCGAGCGCCCGACCGGCGGCGCCGCGAGCCCTTGGCTCGCGAGACCCGAGAGAAAGCCCATGACCGCCTACGAGACATACGCACGCTTCTGCCCCCACTGCGGCTATGCCGAGGTGTCAGGCGACCCCAACTTCCTCTTGACGGTCCGCGAGTGCCCCGCCTGCGCCCTCCTCGGCCCGATCATGCACCGTCCGCCGTCCTTCGGCGAGCAGCCCGGCCGCGCATACGACCGTCCGCCAGGGACGGTCTGGGATACAGCGGCCGCGTAGTACGGGCTCGCCAGGCCCATCCGGAATCTGGCTCATACAATTGCCGGAATGGCAACGACAGAAGACCGGCGCGGCGCGCTGAGCGGGATCGCCGAATGGCGCCGCGCCCTCTACGAGTCCACGCCTGAACGTCAGGGCGAGCTCTTCTCGACGATCTCCGGGCTCGAGGTCGACCCTCTCTACTCGGCAGAGTCGGTCGACATCGACGAAGAGCGGGATCTCGGCTTCCCGGGCGTCTATCCGTTCACGCGCGGCGTCTACCCGTCGATGTACCGCGGAAAGCTCTGGACGATGCGGCAGTTCGCCGGTTTCGGCACTGCCGAGGAGACGAACGAGCGCTTCCGTTACCTGCTCGAGCACGGGCAAACGGGCCTCTCGACCGCTTTCGACATGCCCTCACTGATGGGCTACGACTCCGACCACCCGCGCTCCCTCGGCGAGGTTGGCCGCGAGGGGGTCGCGATCGACTCGCTCGAGGACATGGAGACGCTGTTCTCGGGCATTCCGCTGGGCGAGGTCTCGACTTCCATGACGATCAACTGCACGGCGCCGATCGCGCTCGCCTTCTACGTCGGCGTGGCGGAGAACCAGGGCGTACCTCGCGCAGAGCTCCGCGGAACGATCCAGACGGACATCCTCAAGGAGTACATCGCCCAGAAGGAATGGATCTACCCGCCCGAGCCCTCCATGCGGCTCGTGACGGACATGATCGAGTTCTGCGCGGAGGAGATGCCCAAGTGGCATCCGATCTCGATCTCCGGCTACCACATTCGCGAGGCGGGCTCGAACGCCGTCCAGGAGCTCGCCTTCACGCTCATGAACGGCTTCACCTATGTGGAGGCCGGAATCGAGCGCGGGCTCGACGTCGACGACTTCGCGCCGCGGCTCTCGTTCTTCTTCAACGCGCACATCGACTTCTTCGAGGAGATCGCGAAGTACCGCGCTGCGCGGCGGATCTGGGCCCGCGAGCTCCGTGAGCGGTACGGGGCGAAGAATCCGCGCTCCTGGCTGATGCGCTTCCACACCCAGACGGCGGGCGTGTCTCTGACGGCGCAGCAGCCCGAGGTGAACATCGTCCGTACGGCGCTCGAGGCGCTCTCGGCCGTGCTCGGGGGTACGCAGTCCCTCCACACGAACTCCTTCGACGAGGCGCTCGCGCTGCCGACCGAGAACGCCGTCCGGCTGGCGCTCCGCACGCAGCAGGTGATCGCGCACGAGACCGGCGTCGTCAACACGATCGATCCGCTCGGCGGCTCGTACTTCGTGGAGGACCTGACGAACCGGCTCGAGGCGGAGGCGTACGACTACTTCGACCGCATCCGCGCCCTGGGCGGCGTCGTCCCGGCCATCAAGGAGAACTTCTTCCAGCGTGAGATCGCCGACGCGTCGTTCCGCTACCAGTCCGAGCTCGAGGCCAAGCAGCGGGTGATAGTCGGCGTCAACCGCTACCAGGCCGCCGAGGAGCTGGAGCTCGAGATCCTGCGGATCGATCCGGCGCTCGAGGACAAGCAGATCGCGCGGGTTCGCTCGCTGCGCGAGCGCCGCGAATCAGCCGCTGCCGAGGCGGCTCTCAACGGGCTCGAGGAAGGAGCCGCCGGCGACGCCAATTTGATGCCGCTTTTCATCGAGTGCGCGCACGCCGGCGTGACTATGGGCGAGATGTGCGACGCGCTGCGTGAAGTCTGGGGGACCTGGAGAGAGACCCCGGTCTTCTAGACGTCGACCTCGTAGCCGTCGTGGACCTGCTCGAACGCCGGATCGAGCGGGCGTTCCTTCGGCCGGTGCGTGATCAACAGCCGCTTCGCACCTGATGCGCGGAAGGCCGCGTCAGCTTCCTCGGCTGCCAGGTGGCCCCGCGTTCCTCCCTCGGGGTGCGGCGCGTCCAGCGTCGCCTCACAGAGAAAGAGATCCGCGTCGCGGGCGAGGCCCGCGAGCTCGCCGTTGGGCCCGCTGTCACCTGAATACGCCAGCGACTTCCCGTTGGCGGAGACGCGGAAGCCGAACGCAAGCAGGTCGTAGTGCAGCATCCGGCGAGGCGTGACGCGCATGCCAGCGGCCTCGAACTCCTCGCCGTCGGCGTACTCGGAGACCTGAAAGGCCCGTTCGAACATGTCGGGGAAGCCCAGGCGCGAACCGATCTCGCTGAGCACCTCGCGGCCCCCGGGTGGGAGCCAAAGCTCGGGCTCCGGCAGATCGGACGCAGGTCCGAAGGACTGGGCCCAGACCCAGGGCACGAGATCGCCCCAGTGGTCGAGGTGAAAGTGCGTGATGCAGATCGCATCGATCCTCGGCCAGTCCTCGTGCTCGCGAAGCTTGGCGAGGACGCCGGCGCCGCAGTCGAGCAGGACGCGGCCCGGAGGGCCTTGGACGAGATAGCCGGATTGGGCGCCGCCGGGGTTGGGCCACGCCGGCGAGCAGCCGATCACAGTGAGCTTCATGTGGGCCATAGTGTGTCCGATTCGGCGAAAAGCCGGTAGCGGTTCTTCCCCAATTCGCCCATTCCTATACTCATGTCGTGGCAGCGAAGATCAGGGTGGTGATCGCAAAGCCCGGCCTGGACGGGCATGACCGGGGGGCGAAGATCATCGCCAGAGCCCTCCGCGACGCCGGCATGGAGGTCATCTACACAGGTCTGCACCAGACGCCGGAGCAGATCGTCGAGACCGCGATCCAGGAGGATGCGGACGCGGTCGGGATCTCGATTCTCTCAGGCGCGCACATGACGCTCGTGCCCAAGATCGTGGAAGGCCTGAAGGCAAACGGTGCTGACGATGTCCTCGTCGTCGTCGGCGGCACGATCCCGAAGCACGATTCCGACGAGCTCAAGCGGCTCGGCGTCGCCGAGATCTTCACGCCCGGAGCGCCCATGGGCGAGATCGTCGAGTTCCTGCGCGAGAAGGTTCCCGTCAGCTGATCGAGGTCACGCGCGAGGGACCCGTCGCGGTCGTGACGGTCGACCGCCCCGAGGCGCTGAATGCGCTCGATCTCGAGACGCTCACGGCACTCCGCGATCGGCTTCGCGAGCTGGCCCGCGACGTCGAGACCCGCGTCGTCGTCCTCACCGGCGCTGGAGACCGGGCCTTCATCGCGGGCGCGGACATCGCGTACATGAGCGGCCTCGACGTGGAAGAGGCCAGGGCCTGGGGCGACCTCGGCCATGAAGTGGCCGGGCTGCTCGAGACGATGCCGCAGCCGACGATCGCGGCGATCAACGGGTTCGCGCTCGGCGGCGGCTGCGAGCTCGCGCTTGCCTGCGACATTCGCTACGCGTCTGCCCGCGCGAAGCTCGGCCAGCCCGAGATCAACCTCGGGATCATCCCGGGCTGGGGAGGCACGCAGCGTCTCGCGCGAACGACGACTCTGGGCTTCGCAAAGGAGCTGATCCTCACGGGCCGGACCGTCGACGCCGACGAGGCGCTCGAGCGCGGGCTCGTCAACGCCGTGACGGAGCCCGAGGAGCTGCTGCCGAGAGCGGTGGAGGTAGCTCTACAGCTCGCCGCGAAAAGCCCACTCGCGCTCGAGACCGCGAAGCAGGCCGTCAATCAGGCGCTCCATGGCGATCACGCCGAGAATTTGGCGCGCGAAGCCGACCGCTTCGGCGAGCTCTTTGCGAGCGAGGACGCGAGGGAAGGCCTGACCGCCTTCACGGAGAAGCGCCAACCTCGATTTACGGGCCGCTAAGCGGCCCGTAAACACGCGGATCTCTTCTGGTCGCCGGCGCCGGGTGGGCGCACTGGGGCCACTAAAGCCGCTCGTCCAAGCCGGCCGCGCGGCAAAGCACGCGCGGCCTCTACTGGTCGGCGCCGCCGAGTCGGCGCCTTAGCGGCCGCTGAGCACGATTCGCTCGGCGGTGATCGCGCCGGGCTTCCCGAGTTGCGCGTCGAGCGTCACCGGCATGATCTCCGTCCACACAGTCGCACGCTCCTGGCCGAGGACCGCTCCGACGGCCCGTTCGATCAGCGTGTAGGGCTCGACCGCAAGCGAGACAGGGCGGCTGATACCGCTGAGCTTCAATCCGGTCGTGCGGACGCCGAGGCTCGACACCTGCACCTTGAGCGCGTCCGTTTGCCGGTCGAGCACATTGCCCTTGAGCCACAGCGAGGTTTGACCCGGTCGCGGTGCGGCGAAGAGCAGCCGCCACGCGCGGTTCAGCGCGGTGAACGGGCTTGCGGCCGGGCCGTCGTTCGGGTGGAGCTCGAAGTGGAGGTGCGGATGGATTCCGTCCGCATCGCCCGAATCCCCGACGAACCCGATCGGCTCGCCCGCCGCGACCCGGGCCCCGCTCTTCAAACCCGGGGCGAAGGCGATACCCGGAGCACAGCGGCCCCGGTTGTCGTTGGTCATGCCCAGGTCGTTGTTGAGGTGGATGTAGATGTACGTCGTGCCGCTGTCCGCGTAGAGGTAGAGCATGCAGCCGGCGCGGGCGGACGTGATGTGGAACTTGACGCGCCCGGTCTCGGCGGCAAGCGCAAGGGCTTTCCGCGGCGCAACGATGTCGATCCCCTGGTGTGGCCCCTGAGGCCTGGGGTCGCCGAAGTCATTCGAGTACTGAAACTTTCCGAGGACCGGGAAAATGATCCGCTTGCCGGTGATGGGATCCTTCTTCGCCGCCGGTTTGCGCTTGGGCGCCGTGCCCGGGTCGGGTATGGCGGCTGCCTGACCGGCCGTGAGACCAAGGATGGCAACAAGGAGGATCGCTCGGGCTGTCGTCCGGTGGCCGCTCATGTGCTGGGGACCCAGCGCTCCGGTTCGCGCTCGAAGCGCAAGACCCTAGCAGAGTCCTCGGTGCAAATCAGCCGCGTTTCTCGCATCAAGGCGCCGACTTGGCGGCGCCGACCAGGAGAGGCCGTGCCGGCTTTGCCGGCGCGGCTAGGCGCCGACTTGGCGGCGCCGACCAGGAGAGGCCGTGCCGGCTTTGCCGGCGCGGCTGATTAGAGTTCTCTCCCCGTGAAGATCGCCGTCTGCGTCAAACACGTGCCCGAGGGCACCACTCATGCGCGAATCGACCCCGGAACGATGCGGCTCGACCGCTCCGGCGAGGGTGCGATCAACCCGTTCGACACGCATGCAGTCGAGGAGGCGCTGCGGATCAAGGATGCGCAGGGCGGCGAGGTTCTCATCGTCTCGATGGGCCCGCAAAGCGCACAGGACAGTGTCCGGAAGGCTCTCGCGATGGGCGCAGACGCTGCGCTCCTCGTCACAGACGACGCGGCTGCCGGCTCCGATCTCGTCGGCACCACGAACGTGCTCGCGGCGGCGCTCGAGCCGGAGGGCGCCGACCTCATCCTTTTCGGACAGCAGGCCGGCGACTCCGACGGCGCGGTGCTTTGGGCCGCCGTCGCAGACCGGCTACGGCGTCCGGTGATCTCGCAGGTTGCCGAGCTCACCGTTGGTGACGGAAAGGTGACCGG
>DASSXA010000229.1:0-5123 GCA_035704315.1 Gaiellaceae bacterium | reverse complement strand
AACTGCTACGTCGTTGACACAGGCCCTTTAGGGTCGCTTGAATCCAGTTACGGCGAGCCAAGGAGCCCCAGCCTAGGTGGAACCGCCCCACGGGGACGACAAGCCGCATCTCCCGTCGCCGAGCATTTGGCCGGTCGGCTTTGCCGTCGGTATCGCCTGCACGCTTGCCGGCCTAGTAGTCAGCCGGCCGGCGGCGATTGCGGGTGCCGTGATCGCGATCGTCTTCGGAGCGCTCTGGGCGCGGGACGCGATGCGGGCGAGCCGAGCGCCCGCCGTCGGCGCCGAAGCTGCGCCGGAGGGTCTGGCAGCGCCTGCAGTCGACGGCGAGCCCGACGAGGTCGAGCGCTACCCGCGGAACAAGTTCCTCGAGCTCTCGACCCTCGGCCTGGGCGGAGTGATCACCGCCGTCGTCGCACTGCCCGTCATCGGCTTCGCCGTCCTGCCTGCCTTCACCGACCAGGAGCAGGCCACGGTCGACCTCGGGCCGATGGACAACTTTCCCGAGGGACAGTGGATGGAGACGACCTTCACCCTCGACCCGACCTTGGGCGAGGTCTCCAGACGGACTGCGTTCGTCCGCTACAACGGTCTCCTTCAGGACCTTCCGAGCTTCACGCTGATCTCGAATCGCTGCGTTCATCTCGGGTGTCCCGTCCAGGCAAGCGGGCCGAGGAACGACAACCAGAAGAAGACCGTCAAGACCCCTAAGGCCGAGCTCAGCGTCACGCCGATCCTGCCGGCGAACTTCAGCTGCCCGTGCCACGGGGGTGCCTACGACACCGAAGGAAACCGGATTGCAGGCCCACCCGTCCGCGCGCTCGACCGTTTCAAGTACTCGATCATCGACGGCCGCCTGCACCTCATCGAGACCTATAGCGTGTCCGAGGTCGTCGGCGAGGGCGCGCAGGCGCAGATCCACGCCTACGGGCGCCAGGGGCCCGGCGAGCACGTCGACGGCCCCGAAGCCTGGCTCTACCCGCTCCAACCACAGGATGTCGAGGGGTAATGGAGTCGCCTCACTCGCCGCCGGTCCCTCCGCCGAGTCGTCGTAAGCGGGGCCTGACCGACAAGGTCATCGCCCTCGTGATGATCCCGGTCGACTGGCTCGAGGAGCGGTCGGGCCTCGTCGGCAGCCTCAAGTACTTCCTCTTCCGCAAGGTCCCGTCCGACTCGAACTGGTTCCACACGCTCGGCTCCGCCACCCTGACCGCGTTCCTCGTCCAGGCGGGCACCGGCGTGATCCTCGCCTTCTACTACCAACCGACCCCGGAGGGTGCCTACAGCTCGATCCGGCACATCACGAACGACGTGACACTGGGCTGGCTCGTCCGTGGGATGCACAAGTGGGGGGCAAGCGTGTTCATCATCCTGCTGTTCCTCCACATGGCGCGGGTCTTCCTCTTCGGCGCCTACAAGTACCCGCGAGAGCTGAACTGGATCGTCGGCTTCACCTTGCTCATCCTGGGGATGCTCGAGGGCTTCGCGGGCTACCTCCTTCCTTGGGACCAGACCGCGTACTGGGCGACCGTCGTTGGGATCAACCTGAACGGCACCGGTCCCTTCCTCGGACCGTTCCTCGCCCAGTTCTTACGCGGCGGCAACGAGATCGGCCCCAACACGCTCACGATCTTCTATTCCATCCACATGCTCCTCTTACCGGGCGCGATCGCGGCCTTGATCGGGCTGCACCTCTACCTGGTCGTGCACCTCGGGGTCAGCTCTCCCCCGTGGTCGGACGAGGCTGCGGGCGCCGAGCGTCCAGAGGAGGCGCCAAGGGGTCCGGGCCTCGTACAGCCGAGGGCCCGCGGACGGGTGGCGCGATGAGCCGGGCGCAGGACGAGCGCCGCGCCCAGTACGCGCAGTACAAGGAGGACGTCCAGCGCCGCGGGAAGCCCTTCTACCCGTTCGCGATGTTCCACGACACGGTCATGAGCCTGGTCGTGGTCACCGTGATCGTCGCGCTCGCGTGCATCTGGTACTTCACTGCCGAGGACGTCGGACCGACGGGACCGTCGAAGCCGGGCTGGCTCGGCGTACTCTACGAGGCTGAGGCCGACCCGGGGACGACGAACTTCACTCCGAGGCCCGACTGGTACTTCTACTTCCTCTTCTACCTGCTGCGGATCTTCAAGTGGCCCGACACGGTCGTGCTCGGGACGATCGGGATCCCGACGATCCTGCTCATCATCGGGTTCGCGCTGCCCTTCATCGACCGGCGGACGGAGCGCCGGCCGCTCCACCGGCCGGTCGCAATCGTGGCGCTGATCCTGACCGCGGTCTCCATGGGCGTTCTCACCTACAAGGGCGCGACGGCGAAGGAGGCAAGCTCCGGGGCCGCACAACAGGTGCCGACCTGGATCCAGAAGTACAACCTGCCTGAGAATGCCCGTGAGGGCGCCGAGATCTTCGCCGTCTCCGGCTGTCTCAACTGCCACACGTACGGTGGCACCGGCGCCTCGCAGCTCGGCGCGCCCGACCTGACCGAAGAGGGGACGAGGAACCGCGGGATCGACTGGCAGATTCGGCACCTGGAGAACCCGAGCTCCGTCACACCGGGCTCGCCCATGCCGTCGTTCGCCGAGCTGGGCCAGGACAACCTGCGCAAGCTGGCGATCTTCCTCGAGGCCTCCAAGGGCGAATCGGGTTAAAGCCGTGAGGGTCTTCCTCGGCATCACGGGCGCCTCCGGGGCGCCCTATGCCGCACGCATCCTCCAGGGGCTTGCGGCGGCCGACTGCGAGATCGGCGTGAGCGCGTCCGAGGCGGGCGTGCAGGTGCTCGCCACGGAGCTCTACGGTGACGCGCGCCTGCCGCGCGACGAGGTGCTCGCGCGCTTTGTCGAGCCCGCCGGCGACGCGGCGACGATCTACGACCCGCACGACTACGGAGCGCCGCACGCGAGCGGCTCGGCGCGGATCGACGGCTATGTCGTCTGTCCCTGCTCGATGGCGACGGCGGGGACGATCGCGACCGGCGGTGAGGCGAACCTCGTCCACCGTGCCGCGGGCGTGGCTCTCAAGGAAGGCCGCAAGCTCGTGCTCGTGCCGCGCGAGACGCCGCTCTCGACCATCCACCTCGAGAACCTGCTCCGGCTCCGGCAGGCCGGCGCGGTGATCCTCTTCGCCGCGCCCGGCTTCTACCACGGCGCGGAGACGGTCGACGACCTTGTCGACTTCGTCGCAGGAAGGGCCCTCGCTCAGCTCGGGCTCGACACGACGCTCGTCAAGGAGTGGGGCAGATGAGCGTGGAGTCGGGTCGCCTTCCCGCCGAGGGCGTTCGGTCGATGTTCGACCGGATTGCGCCCGTCTACGACTTCATGAACCGCGCGATGACGGCCGGCCTCGACCGGCGCTGGCGAAGAAAGACGGCGCAGGCGGTCGTGCAGCCGGGTGACCGGGTGCTCGACGCGTGCTGCGGCACCGGCGACCTTGCCCTGGCAGCCCTTGAGGAGGGAGGCCGAGTCACGGGCCTGGACTTCTCGGAGCGGATGCTGGAGCGGGCCCGCCGTAAGTCGTCGGACATCGAGTGGGTGAACGGCGATCTGCTGGAGCTTCCCTTCGAGGACGGGACCTTCGATGCCGTCACGGTGGGGTTCGGCGTGCGGAACGCGGAGGATCTCGGCCTGGCGCTGCGAGAGCTTCGCCGAGTGCTTCGTCCCGGGGGCCGGCTGGGGATCCTCGAGATCGTGCGGCCAAAGGGGCTCCTCTCCGCCTTCTACCGCGTCTGGTTCGACCTCCTTATCCCGCTTGGGGGAAAGGTGCTGCCGGGCGGAGCGGCCTACACCTATCTTCCGGCAAGCGTGAAGCGCTTTCCAGGACCGCAGGAGCTGGGCGCCGAGGTGCGCGAGGCGGGCTTCGAGCCGGTCGCCCACCGCCTGCTCGGAGGCGGAATCGTCGTCTTGCTCGTCGGGGAAGCGGCGTGACCGCGCTGGCAGCAGTCCAGGCCGCTCCCGGTCTCGACGTCTATCTCGCCGAGTTAGAGGACCGGCTCAGAGTCGCGGTGGCCAGCCACCCGGGGGTCGTGGCCGAGGCCGGCGCCGAGGCGCTCGACGCCGGTGGAAAGCGTCTCCGCCCCCTGCTCGTCTTCCTGACCGCGCCCGGCGAGCCGCAGCTCGCCGCCGGTGTGGCCGTGGAGCTCGTCCATATGGCGAGCCTCGTCCACGACGACCTCATCGACCGCGCCGCGCTGCGGCGCGGACAGGCCACTGCGTGGCGGACCCATGGCTCGATCGGCGCACGCGCCACAGGCGACTATCTCTTCGCGCGCGCCTTCTCCGAGCTGTCGGGGTCGGGTGACACCGAGGGGGTCCAACTGCTCGCGAACGCTGCTCTTTCGCTTGTGCGCGGCGAGGCGCTCCAGCACGCTCAGGCCCGCCGGCCGGAGACGACCGTCGAGGACTACCTCCGCCGCTGCTCGCTGAAGACGGCCGATCTCTTTCGCGCTTCCTGTCTGCTCGGCAGCCGCGATGCGCGTCTCGGCCGCTTCGGCGTCGCTCTGGGAATGGCGTTCCAGATCACAGACGACATCCTCGACTGCACGGGCTCGACGATCGAGACCGGCAAGGTGGCGGGCAACGACCTCCGCGAGGGCACGCCGACTCTTCCGCTGCTCCTCGCCGCCAGAGAGGACCACGTCGTCCGCGCGGCGCTGGCGGGTGGGTCGCTGGACGGGGCGCTCGTCCGGGTCGCGACAACCGGCGCCCTCGAGCAGGCTCGCGAGGTGGCGCTGCGCTATGCGGCTGAAGCGCGCTCGCACCTCGAGGATGGCCGGTACCGTCCAGAACTGGAAGCGCTGACTCACATCGTCGTGGAGCGGAGGAACTGATGGCCGTCGCTGTCAACAGTCTCGAACTGGTCGCCGAGAAGGTCGACGCCGGCGAGCGGCTCGAGCTCGAGGACGGTCTGGCGCTGATGGAGTCCGACGACGTGCTGACCCTCGGCGAGCTGGCCGACACGGCGCGGCGCCTCCGTGGCGGCACCGACGACGTCTACTTCGTCCAGAACCTGTACCTGAATCAGACGAACGTCTGCCGCGTGAAGTGCAAGTTCTGCGCTTTCGCCGTCACGCAGAAGCAGGAGGACGCTTACACCCACACGCCGGAGGAGCTTGTCGACGACGCTCTGCG
>DASSXA010000291.1:0-8686 GCA_035704315.1 Gaiellaceae bacterium | reverse complement strand
GGTCGTGCTCGGCAAGCCGGACAACATCGACCCCGGCAGCGGTACCACCCCCGACGAGTACCTAGCCTCGGTCCGTGAGGACGTCGGCGGCGTCACCCTGCGCAGGACCACCGGCGGCATGACCGGCCTCCAGAAGCGCTCGCTCGACGACGGCTCCACCGTCTACAGCGGCACCGTCGCGGCCGGGTTGATCGCGAGGGAGGCCGGCCTCAAGGGAGGGCAGCCGATTCGCGTGCTCCCGTTCGGCAACGTGGCTCACGACGAGGCGGCCGATCCCTCAGCGCCCCTGCACGCGGCGGTGACGATCGGCGCTGACAACGTCATCCGCGAAATCGCCGTCACGTGGGGAAGCAGCGCTTCGGCGTGGGCCTACACGGTCACGTACAGCGGCCTCGGCGCCACGGCAGCCCCGATTGCGCCCGCGAACGCTCGACCTCTAAGAGAGCGGTGGCCGTAACAGTTCGGTAAGCCCGCTCGCAACGCCGCGACTTGCGATCACGGCAGGTCGGGCGCAGGATCTAAACCGGTGGTCCTAAGCCGGATGCTTGCTGCACTCACGCTACTCGGCGTAGTCGCGATAGCTAGCACGGCTCAACTGGACAATGGCGGAACGCTCTCGGCCTCCCAGCCCGCGGTCGTCGTGGTGCTGATCGCCGTGGCCGCCGTCGTAATCGGCTTGGGAGCGATCGCAATCGTGAGTGGCTATGCGGCCTTCAGCGGTAAGCGCAGGGAGCTGCTCTTCGCACTGTTGGTCACGGCACTCTTCGCGGCCGTCGTAGCGCTGATGTTCATGCCCACTCATGCAGTACGTGACGAAGGGAATCCTTTGCCGACACGCCGGCCGCCGCCGCAGGCGCGAGTCCTGGACGAGGGGAGCCCGGGAAGAAACGTTGCCGCCATCGCCGCTGCTCTGGTGGCCGGCATGGCACTCCTCGTGGCTGTGTTCGCTCTTGTCGGCGCCAAGGTGAGAGCCGACCGCCGCCGGCGACGAATGGCCCCGGCAGCCCTGCAGGAGGAGGAGGCCGTGCTGGAGGCTGTCGAGGAATCGCTTGACGACCTTCGCCGCGAGCGGGACGTTCGCCGCGCGATCATCGCCTGCTATGCACGAATGGAGCGCGCGCTAGATCGTGCCGGCAGCGGGCGCCGACCGGCCGAAGCACCCTTCGAATACCTTGCCCGCGTCCTCGAGCGCATTACGGCCAACGGGACGTCGGCGCGCGTATTGACCGAGCTCTTCGAGCGCGCCAAGTTCGGGACCGACCCGATGAAGGAGCGCGAGAAGGATCGGGCGATCGGGGCGCTCGAGCTGCTGCGCGGGGAAGTCGGCCAGCAGGCATGAGTCGGCAGCTTCTCACCCTTGCCGTGGTGTTCGCGATCGTCGCCCTTGCCGCCATCCTGCTCGGTGCGTCTCCGGCCGTAGACGTGACGCGCCTGTATCTGCTCGGAGTGATCGCCGTCGCAGGAGTGCTTCTCGCCGGCCGCACGCTCTCCCGCTTCGATCCGCTCGATCGGTCGCCGCGTTGGTGGAAGCGGAGCGTCAAGAAGACCGAGACGCCGGCGTTCTTCGAGCGGGCCGAGCGCCGAGTCGAGCTGGCGAACACGTCTGAGGTGTACTTCGAACAGCTGCGTCCGCGCCTCCGGGAGATCGCGGGGCAGCGACTCGCCGAGCGCGGCCTACGCCTTGGGAGCCAGGAGGCACGAGACCTGCTCGGCCCGGAGGCATGGCTTGCGCTCGAGCAGCGAGCCGAGGACAAGTTCGCGCGTCCGGAAGAGGGGCGGCTCGAACGGGTTATCGGGGCGCTGGAGCGGATCTGACTTGCTCCCGCTCGCAACCACATCTGAGCTCTCCGAACGCATTCTCGGCCAGGTCGAGCGGGCGATCGTCGGCAAGCGGGAGGCGCTCGAGCTCGTGCTGCTCGGGATCCTGGCCGATGGTCACGTCCTGATCGACGACTTTCCCGGGCTGGCAAAGACGCTGATCGCGCGCTCGTTCGCGCAGGCCACCGCCGTCGAGTTCATGCGGGTGCAGTTCACGCCCGACCTTCTGCCGGCGGACATCACCGGCTCCGCTGTCTACAACCAGCGGGAGAACGAGTTCGAGTTCCGGCCGGGACCGATCTTCGCGAACCTGCTCCTCGCCGACGAAGTGAACCGGGCGCCGCCGAAGACGCAGGCAGCCCTACTCGAGGCCATGCAGGAGCGACAGGTGACGAGCGGTCGCGAGACGCGCCCGCTGGCGAGCCCGTTCGTCGTGATCGCGACGCAGAACCCGATCGAGTACGAAGGCACTTACCCGCTCCCGGAGGCCCAGCTCGACCGCTTCCTGCTGCGGCTGCGGATCGGCTATCCGTCGCTCGCGGGCGAGCGCGAAGTGCTCGCGCGCCGCCTGGTCCGCGCGGCCGACGACGTCGAGCTCGAGGCAGTCGTCGACGGCCCGACGCTGGTCGAGATGCAGCGATCGCTCGAGCAGGTCCACGTCGCCGACAGCATCCTCGACTACATCGCGCGGCTCGTCCGCGCGACGCGCGAAAACGCGCGCGTGCAGGTCGGCTCGAGCCCGCGCGGCGGTCTCGCACTCCTCAAGCTGGCGCGGGGGCGCGCGATGCTCGATTCTCGTGGCTTTGTCACGCCCGAGGACGTCAAGGCCGTCGCGGTAGCGGCGCTCGCGCATCGGATGACGCTCGCGCCGGAGCTGTGGCTCCAGCGGATCCGAGGCGACGACATCGTCGAGGAGTGCCTCGACCAGGTGCCGACGCCGACGGCCGAGGATCTGACTCCGCCGCGCGCGTGACCCTCCTCACGACCCCCAGGCTTCGCGCTGCGGTTTGGCTGACCGCGGCCGGCCTCTTCGCGGCGCTTGCAGTGGGCCGGGCCGAGCTCGTCGCCGTCATCGTGCCGTTCGCCCTGCTTGCAGTCGCCGGGTTACAGAATCGTCGTCTCCACACGCCCGCAGGCTCACTCCGACTCGATCGCCACCGTGTGCGTCAGGGCGATCGTGTGGACGGAGAGCTCGAGCTCCAGTCGCAGACGGCGACCGACCGGCTCGAGGTGCGCCTGGCGCTACCGCCCGGTCTCGTTGTGGAGCGCGACGATCTCTGCGCCGTGGCGCTCCGGGCCGGTGAGTCGGTCACCTTTGACCTCACCCTGCGCTGTGAGCGGTGGGGCGCGTACTCGGATGCGCGGGTGCGCGTCCGCAGGTACGACCGGCTGAGGCTGCTCGCGGACGAGCACGACATCGAGCTCGGGAAAACGCTTCGCGTCCACGCTGAGAGGATCGCGTTGCGGGCCGTCGCACGCCCCCACGAGACGGAGGCATCCGTGGGCGACGAGGTGTCGCGCGCGAAAGGGGAAGGGATCGAGCTCGCCGAGCTACGGCCGTTCGTCGCAGGCGACGACCTGAGGAGGATCAACTGGCGCGCGACCGCGCGAGCCGGCGAGCTTGTTGTCAACCAGCTACATCCGGAGCGCAACACAACGGTCGTCCTGCTCCTCGATGTGCTCACCGACATCGGCAGCGAGCGCGGAGCTCCGCTCGACCAAGGCGTACAGGCCGCCTCGGCGCTGGCCGAGCGGTACCTCGCCAGGCGTGACCGCGTCGGACTGCTCGCCGTCGGCGGCGGCCTCCGCTGGCTTCGTTCTGGGAGCGGCGCGACCCAGGTCCACCGCATCGCGGACACGCTGCTCGAGATCCGCGCGCTCGTTGCCGCCGGGAGTGAACCGCGCCTACTCTCCATCCCCCTCCGGACGATTCCACCGAAGGCGCTCGTGCTCGTGCTCTCACCGCTGCTCGAGGACGCGATCGTGCGCACGGTGCTCGAGCTGCGCGGTCGCGGTTTCGACTTGGCCGTCGTCGAGATTCCGCCGCTGCCGTATCTCGAGACCAAGGGCCAGGACGCCGAGGTCGCGGTGCGGTTGCTGCGGCTCGAGCGCGATCTATTGCGGAGTCGCCTCCGTGCGCGCGGGATTGCCGTGGTCGAATGGAGCGAGGACCGATCTCTGGAGGCCACGATTCGAGCGATGGAGGAGTTCCGACGCCGCGCGCGCGTCGTGCACGCTTAGCGACGGGATCGGTCGCCCTTCTCGCGGCCGACGCTGTGGCCGTCAGCGTCGTACTTCGTGCCGGGCGGCCTGCACTACTGGCCTTGCTCGCGGCGGCCGTCGGCGTCGCGTTCGTGGTCGCCGCATTGCTCGTGGTGTGGGACAACGGCCTTGTCGCCGGGCCCGCGATGATTCTGGTCGCCTATGCGCTCTCCTTGGCAGACAACGGACCAGGACTCGATTGGACTGCGCCGCTTATCGGCGCGGGCCTCGTAGTCGTCGTCGAGCTGGGCTCATGGTCGCTCGAGCTACGGGACGGGGCCGAGGAACAACCGCTCAGGCGGCTCCCCGCGATTGCGCTGCTGCTGGCCGCATCATTGGCGGCGAGCGCGCTAGTGCTGGCCATGGGTGCTGTGCATCCCGCGGGCGGAATTGCGCTTTGGACCGTCGGCGCGCTGGCGGCTATTGGAGTCTTGGTGTTGATCAGACGTCCTCCGACATCGGAGGACGTCGGCCGCGGCTAGTCCTCGACTTCGTCCTCGGCCTGCTCGGCGAGCTCGACGATGTCGCCCTCTCTGAAGAGGATCTTCCGTAGGGCGACACGCCACTTCTCCTTTCGCCGCGCGAGGAACTCGAGATCCATCGAGAAGTGGAGGAACTCCTCCCGTTGGGCGTGCTCCATGATCCGGCGCGCCTGCTCGTTCGTCTCGATCGACATGCGCTGTTCGTACCAGCCGATCGCCTCCGCTTCCTCCTGAAGCGAGGCGATGACTCGGGCGAACGTGCGGGCCTCGTCGCCGAGCTCGTCGGGCGGCTCGTGATACTGATCGGTCGGCATGGTCGAACCATTGCAGACTTTGCAGCGATGAAACCGAGGACCGGTATCACTCAGATCGCGCAGGCCTATCCGGACCGGATCGAAGTCCGGGGGCGCGACCTCACCGGCGACGTCATGGGCCGCCTGAGCTTCACCGAGTACTTCCATCTTCTGCTCACCGGCGAAGAGCCGACCGAAGAGCAGCGTTACTTCCTCGACCTGCTGCTTGTTGCAATCGCGGAGCACGGGATGATGCCGACGAACGTTGCGGCGCGCATGACGCTGGCCGCCGATCCCCGATCGCTGCAGGGCGCGGTCGCTGCGGGGATCCTCGGCGCGGGTCCGGTCGTCCTTGGGACCTCCGAGGAATGTGCCCGCCTCCTCGCCTCGGGTCGCGATCCGCGCGAGATCGCCCGGGAGCTGCACGACGCCGGCGGGAAGGTGCCGGGCTTCGGTCATCCGGTGCACAAGCCCATCGACCCGCGCGCGGAGCGGATCCTCGAGCTCGCGGATGCCCACGGTGTCAGCGGTCCGCACGTACAGCTCGCGCGAGAGCTTCGTGACGCCGTTGCCGAGACCTGGCGCAAGCCGCTGACGATGAACGTCTCGATGCCGATCGCGGCGGTCATGCTCGACCTCGGCTTCCCGTCGTCGGCGGTGAAGGCCGTCCCGATCCTCGCGCGCACCGCCGGCTTGCTCGCCCATCTGGCCGAGGAGCAGGAGCGTCCAGTCGGGCTCTTGCTCGCCAAGGCGGCCGAGGAGGCGGTCGACTACGAACGCTGAGGTCGAGACGCTGCCGTGGGACGAGCAGCTCGCCCGCGACGACGAGAGCTACCGCGCACAGCTGGCCTACCTCCTCGAGCGCTCGCCGTTCTACCGGGACAAACTCGGGACAGGGCTCGGCGACCGGCTCGCCGATATCGCCGAGCTCCCACTCACGGAGAAGAGCGAGCTCAGGGCGACGGTCACGGCGGAGAACCCGATCGGCGCCCATCTCTGCGTCGGGCCGTCGGAGATCGTCCGGATCTACTCGACGAGCGGAACAACCGGTACGCCGAGCTATGTGCCACTCACGGCGAGCGACCTCGACAACTGGGTGACCGGCTCCGCACGGAGCTATGCAGCCTCGGGCGTCGCCGCCGGCCAGCGCATCGTCTCGACCTACAACGCCGGACCGTTCGTCGCCGGCGCCGCACTCGCCGCCTTCGAGCTGATCGGCCTCCTCCATATTCCGGTCGGAACCGGGAACACCGAGCGGCTGGTGAAGGCAATTGAGCTCCTCAGGCCCGAGGCAGTGGTGCTGACGCCGTCATACGCCGCATACCTCGCCGAGAATTTCGACCTGCGGGCGTCGAGCGCCGAGCGCGTGCTCGTGGCGGGTGAGCCCGGCGGCGGCGAGCCGGCGTTTCGCGCCAAGCTCGAGGAGGGCTGGGACGCAAAGGTCTTCGAGGCGATGGGGATCGGCGACATCGGCGTGTCGCTCTGGGGCGAGTGCGAGGAGCAGGACGGGATGCATCTGGGCGCGCGGGGTTTCGTCCACGCCGAGCTGATCGATCCGGAGACCGGAGACGCCCTCCCGATGGAGGACGGCGGCTCCGGCGAGCTGGTCCTGACCCATCTCCGGCATCGCGCCGCGCCGCTGCTTCGGTTCCGCACGCGCGATCACGTGCAGGTGCGGACGAGCCCGTGTCCGTGCGGCCGCACCGCTCCGCGCGTCCGCTGTGTCGGCCGCACGGACGACATGCTCATCGTGCGCGGCGTCAACGTCTTCCCGTCGGCGATCCGCGAGGTCGTGAGCGCCTTCGCGCCCGAGGTCAGCGGTCACATCCTCGTGAAGCCTTCAGCGCCCGGCGTGAAGCAGGAGCCGCCGCTTCCCGTGAGCGTTGAGCTCGCGCGGGGCGTCACCGACGACGGCGCTTTAGCGGAGGCGATCAGCGGGCGACTGCGGGAAGCGCTCGTCGTGCGCACACGGGTAGAGCTCGTCCCGTGGGGAAGCCTCCAACGCAGCGAGTACAAGTCCCAGCTGGTCGAGCGTTAACCGAACCCGCCGCCGCCGCCTCCACCGCCTCCGCCTCCGCCACCGGAGAAGCCGCCCCCGCCGCCGCCCGAGCCGGACGACGGAGGTGCCAGCGCGTCGCCGAACCCCGATGAGAGGTCGCCGATGGACATCGAGGACGCACCGGAACCGAGATCGCCGTTGGGCGAGATCCAGTAGATCGAGCTTGCCTTCGCGAGCTCCTCCGGCATGTGCAGGTGCGCCGCCTGGAGCACGCGATCGGCGATCCCGAACGCGATGCCGTAGACGAGGAAGCGCTCCCAGAGCGCGAGCGAGGCCGGCGGTGCCTCATCGAGTCGCGGGAAATCCGTGAGATAACGGCGGAAGGCGTCCCAGCGCTCGGCCTCGACTTCCGCCTCGCGTGTGCGGCGCCGCCAGAGCTTCCGCCGGGTGAGTGCGCCCGCGAGCATCGCGGCATTGAGGAAGGAGCAGGTTCCGAGGGCGAGGAGAACGACATCGCTCCAGCGTGGGTAGACGGAGCGCCAGCCGTCGATCGCGACGTAGGCGAGCAGTACGCCGAGCCCGACAAAGACGACTAGTCCGAGCACGAGTGGCACCGCACCGAGGGAGACGAACCAGTGCCGGTTGTCCACCTCGTCGTCGACGGTCTCCTTGAACGCCGTGAAGCGCTTGGACATCTCCTCACGCTCGTCCTCGATCTCCTCACGGAACATGGAGAGCCGCTCGGCCCCGCCGTTCAGAACCGAGTCGACGACGTCCGCCACGTTCCGCTCCCAGGCCGTGAGCGGCTGGTCTCGGTCGCCGGCGCTCAGCTCGAGGTCGTTGACGAGCTCACTGCGCAGCCCGCCCCAGATCGAGCGCTCCGTCGTCGTCGCGGCGGAGCGGTAGAAGCCGCGTCGAATGAGGTCGAACAGCGTCGCCGTGAACTCGAACGAGCCCGCGGCCCCGCCTTGGCGGAGCAGAACCGGCACGAGCGCCGGCTGGGTGTCCGTCGGCGGCTCTTGCTCGTACTCCCGGTCGTAGCCGGTGCGCGGCTCGCGCCCGAAGCGCCAGAAGACGAATCCGGCCAACAGGAACGCCGGGATCGTCCCAAGCGCGAGCAAGATCAGCCCGGGTCGCCAGGGATGCCGGAGCGCGTTCTCGATCCGATCGTGGTCGCGCTCGAAGGCGTCCGCGTCGGCCTGCTCGTCTGCCGTGATCTTTGGCAGCCCGTCGCCCTCGACCACCCGCATTCCCGTGCTCGAAGAAAAGGCCTGGCGCGGATACAGGGCGCGCAGCTCCACGAACTGCCTGGCCGGCACGTCGATGGCGCGAAGGAGCGCCTGCTTGTCCTGGAGCGTGACGTCGCCGCGCACCCAGACCGGGTGTCCCCACGCCCGCACGACGTTCCCCGGCCCGGTCATCGTCGCTGTGAGGCGGCCGAGCGGCTGCTCCCACTCATCGCCCCAGACCTTCAGGTTGACGTCGACAACGTCGTCATAGGCGACGGGGAGGCCGCGGATGCCGTAGCGCAGGGTGAACGTTCGCGATTCGTCGGCGGCCTGGAACCGCCAGACGATGCGCACCTTGTCCGAAAGCCGCTCGGTGCCGAAGGTGCCCGGCGGGCCGCCCGGCTCGAGCGCCGTCGGGGCGCCGGGCCCGTACTGACGGGCGCCCTCCGCGACCGAGATCCCGTCAATCGCCTCACCCGCACGCACCGGGATGTCGCGAAAGCCGAACGTGTATGCGCCCGAGAACGCCACGGTGATGTTCTCTTCCACCTTGACCTCGGGCGCGCCGACCTGAACGTTGACGTCGCTCTGGACGAGCTCGTA
>DASSXA010000129.1:0-4550 GCA_035704315.1 Gaiellaceae bacterium | reverse complement strand
CAGGCTGCGAGCTGCCCCGCAGAGCCCTTGGGCTCGAGCGGGGGCTCCACCTCACTGCAGAGCTCCTGCGCCTTCGGGCAGCGCGTGTGGAAACGGCAGGCGCGAGTAGGATTGGTCGGGCTCGGCACGTCGCCTTTCAGGACCAGCCGTCGCGTCCTCCTCGCGGCCACGCTCGGCACCGGAACGGCGGAGAGAAGCGCACCGGTGTAGGGGTGCTTCGGATGGGCGTAGAGCCGGTCAGGGTCGGCGAGCTCGACAATCTTGCCGAGGTACATCACCGCGACTCGATCGCACAGGTGGCGGACGACGGACAGATCGTGCGAGATGAAGACGAGTGTGAGCCCGAGGTCGTCGCGCAGGTCCTGCAACAGGTTCAGAACCTGGGCCTGAATCGACACATCGAGAGCTGACACGGGCTCGTCGGCGACGATCAGCTTCGGGCTCGTCACGATCGCACGCGCGATGCCAATGCGTTGGCGCTGGCCGCCGGAGAACTCGTGCGGGTAGCGGTTGTAGTGCTCGGGATGGAGCCCGACGCGGTCCATCACCTCGGCCACGCGCCGGCGGCGCTCGGCCCTCGTCCCGATTCCGTGGATGCGCAGCGGCTCCGCGATGATCGCCCCGACGGGTCGGCGCGGGTTCAGCGAGGAATAGGGATCCTGGAAGATCATCTGCACCTCGCGGCGAACCGGCCGTAGGCGCCGTCGCGAGCTGTGCGTGATGTCAAGCCCGTCGTAGACGATCTGGCCGCTCGTCGGCTCGATCAGCCGGGTGATGAGGCGCGCCGTCGTGGTCTTCCCGCAGCCGGTCTCGCCGACGAGCCCGAGGGTCTCGCCGCGTCGAACGTCGAACGAGACGCCGTCAACGGCGTGCACGAGCGCTGAGTCGCCTCCGAAGAGAACGCCGCGGTTCACGACAAAGTGCTTGACGAGGTCGCGGACGACGAGGAGCTCGTTCACGCCGTCACGCCGCCTCCGCCGGTTTCGGCTGGAGCTCCTGCCAGATGCGCCGCTTCTCGGCGACCGGCAGATGGCAGGCGACGAAGTGGTCTGGATCGGACTCGAGGAGCTCAGGATCCATCGTCCTGCACATCGGCATTACGTACGGGCAGCGAGGATGGAAATGGCAGCCGCTGGGTGGGTGGACGAGGCTCGGCGGCGTGCCCTTGATCGGCTCGAGCCGGTCGCGGCGCGGGGTGTCGAGCCGCGGGATCGACTGCAGGAGGCCCCACGTGTACGGGTGCTCCGGCGCGTCGAGGATCATGCCGATCGGGCCCTGTTCGACGATCCGCCCGGCGTACATCACAGCGACCTCGTCCGCCGTCTCGGCGATGACGCCGAAGTCGTGAGTGATCAGCACGACGGCTGTGTCGAAGTCGTGCTGGAGGCTGCGGATGAGCTCCAGGATCTGGGCCTGGACGGTGACGTCGAGCGCCGTGGTCGGCTCGTCGGCGATCAGCACATCCGGGTTGAGGACGAGCGCCATCGCGATCATCGCGCGCTGACGCATTCCGCCCGAAAGCTCGTGCGGGTACCGGTCGACGAGCTCTGCAGGATTCGGCATCTCGACCGCCCGCATGGCGTCGATCGTGCGTGCCCTTGCCGCGCGGCGCGACACCTGCTCGTGCGCCAGGATCGCCTCCTCGATCTGCCACCCAACCCTGTAAAGGGGGTGCAGGGACGAGAGCGGGTCCTGGAAGATCATCGCGATCCGCGGGCCGCGGATCGACCGAAGCTGGTCGCTGGACTCCTGGAGGAGGTCGGCTCCGTCGAAGAGCACCTGACCGCTGACGTCGGCGTTCGGAAGGCGCGTCAGTCCGATGACCGAGAGCGCGGTGACGCTCTTCCCCGACCCGGACTCTCCGACGAGGCCGAGCGTCTTCCCGCGGTCGACGGAGGTCGAGACCCCATCCACGGCATGCACGACTCCGTCGCGTGTCCGAAAGGACACGCGCAGGTCGCGGATGTCGAGGAGCGGCGCCACGTCAGTAGCGAACTCGCGGGTCGAGGAACGCATATGCGATGTCGACGATGAGGTTGGCGATGATGATGAAGATCGCGCCGAAGAGCACGGTGCCCTGGATCGCCGGGAGATCGGAGTTGACGATCGAGTCGTAGGCGAAGCGCCCGACGCCGGGGATGTTGAAGACCGTCTCGGTGAGGACCGCGCCGCCGAGAAGGATCCCGATGTCCAGCCCGGCGATCGTCACGATCGGCGTGAGCGCGGCCCTGAGACCGTGGCGGAGGATCACGCGCCGCTCGGACAGTCCCTTCGCCCGCGCCGTCCGGATGTAGTCCTCGCCCATGACCTCGATCAGGTTCCCGCGGACCATGCGGGCGTAGAAGGCAGCGAAGGCCGCGGCCAGAACGAACCACGGCAGGATCAGCGAGGAGAACCAGGCTCCTGGGTCTTGGGTGAGGGGGACGTAGCTCCCCGCGCCGCCGAAGAGGTGGACCTTGCCGATGTCGGAGGCGAAGAGGAAGAGGGCGACGAGGCCGAGCCAGTAGACCGGCGCCGAGATCCCCACGAGAGCGCCGCCCATGGCGACCCGGTCGCCGACCGAGCGCGGCCTGATCGCCGACAGCACTCCGACGGGGATCCCGATCAGCATCCAGACGACGAAGGCGCCCGCGGTCAGCGAGATCGTGGCCGGCAGGCGCGAGAAGATCTCCTGCCGCACCGGAATGTTGTTCTGGTACGAGTAGCCGAGATCGAAGTGCAGCCCGAGGTTCTTCATGTAGATGAGGAACTGCTCGTAGACCGGCTTGTCGAGGCCCAGTGCGTGACGGATCTGCTCGATCAGCTGCGGCGTCGCCTGCCTTCCAGCCCGCAGCGCCGCCGGATCGGCAGATGGGAACGTGTAGAAGATCAGGAAGGTCAGAGCGCTGACGACGACGAGCATCACCACCGCCCAGGCGAGCCGGCGCAGGATGTATCGCGACATCGACGATGTCAGAGCGTTGCGGAGCGCCCGGGGTGGGCCCGGGCGCTCCAGCTCCATCGACGGCGCGATCGCCATCGGCTACTTGACCGCCATGAAGGTCACGTCCGGCCCGCCGCCGTTCCAGAGCTCCGGGGCAGGGGTGACGCGGCTCGAGAAGAGCGTCGGGTACTGCTCCCAGATCCACGGGATCGCGGCCGCCGTCCGGGTGACCTGGTCGTCGATCTTGCCCCAGGCCGCATAGCGCGCCTTCGGATCGATGATTCGCTCGGCCTTGTCCATCGCCTTGTTCAGGCTCGGGACGTTCAGGAGCGGCCAGTTCGAGTTGTTGACTGCGGTGATGTTCTTGCCGTTGAAAGTGACGTCGAGGATCGCCTGCGGCTCGTGGAAGTCGGGCAACCAACCGACGTTCGGGCAAATGTTCGGCTCGTTCTTCGGCACGTTGCAGAACCGCGTGTACATGGTCGCGTGCGTGACCGAGATCGTCTTGACCTTGATGCCGATCTTGGCCAGGTCCGCCGCAACGACCTCAGCCGTGTTCGAGCCGGGCGGCGTGTTGTCGGCGACCTGGGTCAGCTGCGGCCCCGTGTACATGCCGTTCGGGTAGCCGGCCTTGCGCATGTAGGACTTCGCCATCGCGACATCGCCGGCGGAGCCCTTGCTCGGGAACGGGTTGAACGAGTACCCGCCGGCCTGTGTGAAGCCCTTGTCCTTGAAGCTCGGGTCGACGAAATGCGTGGCGATACGGCCGTCGACCGGTCCGCCGCGAGTCAGGCGCATCGCGTTTCGGTCGAGGACGTAGGCGACCGCCTTCCGGACGTCAACCTTGTTGAACGGCGCCTTGCGCGTGTTCAACGCGATGTAGCGGCTGCCGCCTGTGGGTGTGAAGAAGAGCTGCTTCTTCTGTGTCGAGTTGGCGGTGATCGTTCGCAGCTCGGCCGGCGGCGGCGGTGTGTCGCCGTTCACGTCGGCCGACCCGCTGAGGATCTGCCGCGTCGTCACGGTCGGGTCTTGGAACCCCTCCTTGAAGCGGATCTGGTTTGCGTAGGCCGGCCGCCAGCTCGTCTTCGCGTCCCAGTTCGGGTTCCGGACGAGGTCGATCAACTTGCCGGGCTGATAGCCGACGCCGTTGATCGAGCCGGCGGCGTTGGCCTTGATCATGTATGGACCGGTCGCCACCTGGTGGAGCCCGTAGTCCGACAAAGTCTTCGAGTCGTACTTCCGCGCGTACTCGGGTGGCACCGGCGCGGTCGTCGGCAACCCGAGCGCGCCGATCAACACGCCCTCCGGATGCTTCAACTTGAGGACGAGTGTGGTCTTGTTCGGCGTCTGGATGCCGCTGATCGAGGGAACGTGGGTCGGCACCTTCGTCGGCGCTCCCACGAGGTCACCGAAGTAGGCGGCGACGTAGCCGTTAGCGACACTGCTCGAGAAGCCACGCTCGATCGCGTATTTGACGTCCTTGGAGGTGACCGCCCGGTTCACCGGCGGGCTGAAGCGGACGCCGCTTCGGATGTGCACGGTTACCGTTTTGCCGTCCTTCGAGAACGTCGGCATCCTCGCCGCGAGGTCGGGCACCGCATTCACGCTGTCCGGCTTGTAGGCGAGC
>DASSXA010000037.1:0-8842 GCA_035704315.1 Gaiellaceae bacterium | reverse complement strand
ACGACGGCCGTGTCCTCGGCCGTCTGGTTCTCGAAGATCCTGAGCTTCGCGTCCCGGTAAGCGTCGAACGAGCCGTGCCGGTCCAGATGGTCGGGCTCGAGGTTGAGGAGCACCGCGATGCGGGGCCGGAACTCCTCGATGTCCTCGAGCTGGAAGCTCGAGAGCTCGCAGACGATCCACTCGTCTGCGGCCACCGCGCCGTCGAGGTCGCACAACGCGCGACCCACGTTCCCAGCAACGGGAGCGCGGAGCATCATGCCCAGGAGCTCGCACGTCGTCGTCTTGCCGTTCGTACCTGTGACGCCGAGGATCGGGTTCGAGAGCAGGCGGCCGCCCAGCTCGACCTCGCTCCAGACCGGGACGCCACGAGCTCGCGCGGCCGCGACGAGCGGCGCGTCGGCCGGTACCCCTGGGCTCTTGATCAGGACGTCCATTCCCTCCAGCAACGAGTCCTCTTCGGTCCCCAACCGAACTTCGACGCCGGCCGCCGCGAGCCTTCCCACGTCGACGTCTGCGGAGCGGTCGACGGCGATGACCGGATCCCCGCGACGGGCGAGCGCCAGCGCCGCCGCCTGCCCGGAGCGCGCGAGCCCGAGGACGAGCGCCTTCACGACGCAAAGAGGTCGGGACGGAAGCCGCGCAGGTACTGGTAGTAGAGCGCGAACGCGCCTGCGCAGAGGATCGCCGCAAGGATCCAGAAGCGCACCATGATCTTCGTTTCCGACCACGCCTTCATCTCGAAGTGGTGATGGATCGGCGTCATCAGGAAGATCCGCCGCCCCCAGTAGCGGAACGAGACGACCTGCAGGATCACCGAGAGCGCCTCGATGACGAAGATCCCGCCGATCAGGAGCAGCAGCAGCTCGCTCTGGCTCATGATCGCGAATCCCCCGAGCGCACCCCCGATCGCCATCGAGCCCGTGTCGCCCATGAAGACCTCGGCGGGAAAGGCGTTGTACCAGAGGAACCCGATCGCGCCTCCGATCAGCGACGCGCCCAGGATCGCCTGGTCGAGCGCGGCCAGGTCCTGCTCGGTCGCGACCTGACTGGACCGGATGTACGTGAACACGTTCATCGCCGTGAACGTGAGCAGCGCGATGATTCCGACCCCGACTGCGAGCCCATCGATCCCGTCCGTGAGGTTGGCGCCGTTGGCGGCGCCGGCCAGGATCAGGAAGAGGAGCACGTAGAAGGCGAAGGCGAGCTGAACGCGCCAGTCGAGGACGGGCACGTAGACGGCGGTGTCGAAGTTCAGGTCGTGGACCACGAGGCCGACGCCCAGCGTGATTCCGGCCAGGAGCAAGAGCTTGTAGCGGCCGGCGAGGCCGAGGGATCGCCGGTGGCGGATCTTGATGTAGTCGTCGACGAAACCGATGGCGGCGCACGCCATTGTCACGGCGTAGACCGTCAGCCCCTCCGCCGTCCAGTGACTCAAGGCCAGGAACGGAATGGTCATCGAGACGACGATCATCAGCCCGCCCGCCGTCGGCGTCCCCTGCTTGACGGCGTGGCCCGCCGGCCCCTCCTCGCGGATCATTTGCCCGAACTCGTGCCGGCGCAGGAACTCGATGAACTTCGGCCCAGCGAGAATCGAGATGATCATGGCGAGCAGACCCGCCGCGAGGACTCGTTCCATTAGTGCCTTAGGTTCTGCGCGACACGTTCGAGGCCTACGACACGGGAGCCCTTGACGAGCACGATGTCGCCGGGCTCGAGCAGCTCACCGAGCAGGGTGGCCGCAGCGTCGGCGTCGGCGACCCAATGTGTGGGCCGGTAGTCGCGGGCAAGCTCACCGACGCCGACGACCACGTGCAGGCCGGCCGTGAGCTCGCGGATCTCGCGGTGGTAGCGGGGCCCTTCGGGGCCCAGCTCGGCCATGCCGCCCAGGACGGCGATCCGGCGGCCGCCGTTTCTGCGGGCGGCGAGGTCCCGGAGCGCTGCTGCCATCGACGTCGGGTTCGCGTTCCAGCAGTCGTTGATCAGCACGCCGCCACCGGGCAGTGGCAGCTCCTCGCCGCGCAGGCTGGACAGCCGGATCCGTGCTACTCCCTCCTGCACGCGGTCGAGCGGGAGCCCGAGGGCTGTGTAGGCAGCGAGGGCGGTCACCGCGTTCTCCGCCTGATAGTGGACCGCGAACGGCAGCTCGAGCTCGACGAGCTTGCCGGCGACGTCCGCTTCCAGCCGACCGGCCTCGAAGGACAGCAGGCGCACGTCGTCGCCGAGGCGCAGGATGTCGAGGTCCCCGCGCAGGTACGGCTCGAGCTCGGGCACGCCGGCCGGAATCACCGCCTTCGCCCCCCGCGGGAGCGCCTCGAGCAATTCCGCCTTCGCGCGGGCGACGCCCGCCACGGACTCGACGAACTCGAGATGGACCGGCCCGATCGCCGTGATGACTCCGATGGTCGGTCGCGCGATCGCACATAGCTCCGCGATCTGACCGAAGCCCCGCATCGCCAGCTCGGCGATCACGAGCTCCGTGTCGCGCTCGATCCGGCTCAAGGTGAGCGGCACGCCGAGCTCGGCGTTGTAGCTCGCCTCGGCCGCAATCGTCCGGCGCTGCGGGCCGGCGAGGGCGGCGAGGATGTCCTTCGTCGACGTCTTGCCCGTCGAGCCGGTGATGCCGACGACCTCCGCCTCGGTCATGTTCCGAACGGCCCGGCCGAGCGAAGCCATGGCGGCGAAGACGTCGTCCGGAACGAGCGTGGCGGCGGCTCCGGCCGCCAGGGCCTTGTCGAGGTAGTCGACTCCGCCGCGGATCGCGACGAACAGGTCTCCGGGATCGACTCGCCGCGAGTCGATCTTGACACCCGTGATCTCGTCGGCCCTGGCCTGGACGCGGCCCAGCGGCCTGACCCGATCGATCGACAGCGGGATCACGCCGGCGCCCTCAGCCGCCGCAGCGCCTCCCGCGCGACCTCCCGGTCGTCGAAGGGAACCCTCCGGTCGCCGACGTCCTGGTACTGCTCCGCACCTCGGCCGGCAATGACGACGACGTCGCCCGCTTCCGCATCGCCCACGGCCCTCGCGATCGCCGCTCGCCGGTCAGGCTCGACCTCAGCGGAGCCGACCACCCCCTTCAGGATCTCGTCGATGATCGCAAGCGGGTCTTCGGTCCGCGGGTTGTCCGAGGTGACGATCGCCATGTCGGCGAGCTCGCTGGCCGCCCGCCCCATCATCGGGCGCTTGCCGCGGTCGCGATCGCCTCCCGCGCCGAAGACGCAGATCAGCCTGCCGCCCGTGAGCTGTCGCGCGGTGCGCAGAACGGCTTCGAGCGCGCCGGGCTTGTGGGAGTAGTCGACGATGACCGTGAAGGGCTGTCCTTCGTCGATGGCCTCGAAGCGGCCCGGGACGCCGCCGAGGGTCGCCACACCCTCGACGACTGCATCGTCCGGCACGCCCAGGAGCCGCGACAAGGCCGCCGCGGCAAGCACGTTCTCGACGTTGAAGCTTCCGACGAGCCGCGACCGTTCCAGCGCCGGATGCGTCTTCAGCTCGGCGTCCGAGGTGACTCCGTAGGTCAGGAGAGGCGCACGGTCCAGGCGCCGAAGCTCCTCCGCGAGGCGTCGCCCCCACTCGTCGCCGACGTTGACGGCCGCAGCCGGCGCGGGCTCGTGGTCGGTGAAGAGCCGTCGCTTGGCCTCGAAATAGCGCTCCAGCGTGTCGTGGAAGTCGAGGTGATCCTGGGAGAGATTGGTGAACGCGAGCGCCTTGAAGCGCACGCGCTCGAGGCGCCCCAGCTCCGACCCATGTGAGGTCGCTTCCATGGAGCAGCTTCTGTCCCCTGCGTCGAGCATCGCGCGAAAGGTCCGTTGGAGGTCGATCGCCTCCGGCGTGGTGCGAACGGCCGGCCGAGCTTCACCGCCGACACGCGACTCGATCGTCCCGATCAGGCCAGGGCTCATCCCCGCCGCCTGGAAGATCGAGTAGAGCAGGAACGTCGTCGTCGTCTTGCCGTTGGTTCCGGTGACGCCGGCGAGGAGGAGCTCCTCCGTGGGACGCTCGAAGAACTCGTCAGCCCCGACGGCCATCGCCGCCCGGCTCGACTCGACGACGAGCTGCGGCACCCTTAGGTCGAGCGGACGCTCGACCACGAGCGCGGTGGCGCCGCGCTCCACGGCGTCGGCCGCGAAGTCGTGGCCGTCGGCCCGCGCCCCCGGAACGCAGAAGAAGAGTGCTCCGGGCTCGACCGACCTCGTGTCGTAGGCGAGGTCGGTGATGTCGGTGGGAGCGCCTCCGCGGACCTCCAGGGGGCCGAGCGCGGTGATAAGCCGCTCGAGATCCATGGGTCGGCCGAGATTACCGAGGGAGGGCGTCCGGCGGGATCTCGAGGTATTGGAGCGCGAACTTCGCGATCTCCTGGAAGGCGGGCGCTGCGACGACGCCGCCCCAGATCGCGCCGTGCGGCTCGTCCACAGTCACGAGGATCACGAGGCGCGGATCGCTGGCCGGGACGACTCCGACAAACGAGGCCACGTAGCGGCTGGTGGAGTAACCGCCGCGCGGGTCCGGTTTCGCGGCAGTCCCGGTCTTCCCCGCCACCTGGTAGCCGTCGACCTCTGCCTCGATCCCGGTGCCCTCGATCACGACGTCCCGAAGCATCGACATCAGCTGATCTGCGACGTGCCGCGAGATGATCCGGTGGCGGTGCGGCCCCTTGCTCATGGGGCCGCCCATCACGAGCCGAGGACGAACCCAGACGCCCCTGTTCGCGACCGCCGCATAGGCCGCCGCCATCTGCACCGGCGTAATTGCGATTCCGTGACCGATCGGCAGCGTTCCGATCGTCGACCCCGACCAGTAGCTCGGGAGGATCCCTGACGTCTCTCCGGGGAAATCGATTCCGGTCTTCCGGCCGAAGCCGAAGCGCGAGATCCAGGATTCGAGCCCCCGACGGCCCAGCAACTCGGCGAGCGTGACGGTTCCCACGTTGGACGAGTTGGAAAGGATCTCCGCCACGGTCATCCGTTGCGTGTCCGTCCTGTGAGCCTCGTGGATCACTCGGTCTGCGACCTGGATGCTGGGTGGGAGCGTGAACTGGCTCGACGGCGTCACGAGACCTTGGGAGAGGGCGCCCGCGACGGTCACAACCTTGAACGTCGAGCCGGGCTCGTAGGTGTCGGTGACGGCCCGGTTGCGCTGGGTGTCGCGGTCGGTCTGCGAGGCCCGATTCGCGTCGAAGCCGGGCTCGACCGCCAGTGCGAGCACCTGGCCGTTCCTGGGATTCATCACGACCGCAGTCGCGCCCTTCGCGCCCCAACGGCGAATCGCCTTCCCGAGCACCGACTGCGCGTTCGCCTGCAGTGTGTTGTCGATGGTGAGCCGGATGTCCCGCCCTTCGACGGGCGCCTGCGACCTGATGACGTCCAGCGTTCGGCCGAACGGGTCCCGCACGACGGTTTGCTCTCCGTCGCGGCCCGCGAGCGTGTGATCGCGGGCGAGCTCGATCCCCGTGAGCCCGTGATTGTCGATCCCCGCGAAGCCGAGGACGTGCGCCGCGACGGACCCCTGCGGATACGCGCGCCGCTCCTCGGGATAGAACCCGAGCCCGGTGAGGTTCTGGGCTCGAAGCGCGGCTGCCCGCTTCGGGTCAGCCTTTCGGGCGATGTAGACGAAACCGCGCGAACGATCCGCAAGCTTGCCGTAGAGCCGATCGGCATCCAGGTGGAGAGCCCTGCCGGCGGCAATCGCGGTCGCCCGCGGGTTCGTGACGTGGCGCGGGTTCGCGTAGACGGTAATGGCTTGCCGCCCGATCGCGAGATCGACGCCGTTGCGATCGACAATGGAACCGCGCGCCGCCGGCACGTTGATCGTCACGCGATGCTGGCCCTCCGCGAGCCGGTCGAGCGGCTGCGCCTGCACAGCCTGGAGCCAGACCGCCCGACCGAAGGTTCCGAGGAACGCGAGTGTGAAGAAGACGAGGAGGAGGCGGATACGCCGGTTCGCGAGCCGCGGTGTCACCGCTTCGGGCGGAGGTCGAGGAACTTCGTCGTCGACGGATCCGCAGGCTGCAGCCCCAGCTCGCGTCTGGCTCGGCTGCTCGTGCGCGCCGACGCGGAACGCGCTGCAAGCATGGACGCAAGCTCGGCGTTGTCGGCCCGAAGCTGATCACGCTCGCGCCCGAGCTGATCGGACTGCATGTTGAGCCGGAGCACGGCCACGTTCAGGGCGACGACCCCGGCGAGGAGAACGGCCATGATCGCGATCCAGACCGCGCCCCCGGCGACCCGGCGCTGCGCGACTGCCTTTTTCGAGCGCGGCCTGGGCCGGGCTCGCGTCCTCGCTCGCTGCGCTCGGGCTACGGCGACGGCCATCAGGTTTTCTGGGCCGCCCTCAGCCGGGCTGACCCGGCGCGCGGATTGACTGCGATCTCGTGCGGCGTCGGCCGGATCGCCTTCTTCGTCAGAACTCGCAGCGACGGCTCGCGTCCGCAAACGCAGACCGGGAAGTCCGGCGGGCAGGTGCAGCCATGCTCCTCACGGCGGAAGAAGCGCTTGACGACCCGGTCCTCCAGCGACTGGAAGCTGATGACGGCGATCCGTCCTCGGGGATGGAGCGTCTCGAGCGCCGCCGGGAGGGCGGCCTCGAGCGCCTCCAACTCGTCGTTGACGGCAATCCGCAGCGCCTGGAAGACGCGACGCGCAGGATGACCTTCGCCGAAGCGGGCCGGGGTCGGGATCGCCCCCTTGATCGTCTCCACCAGCTCACCCGTGCGCTCGAAGGGGTGATCCCGCCTGCGGCGCACGATCGCCCTGGCGATCTGGCGCGCGTAACGCTCCTCTCCGTAGCCGCGGAAGATGTCCGTCAGCTCGCGTTCACTCGCCTCGTTGACGAGCTCGCGCGCCGAGTGCTCGTCGGACGGGTCCATGCGCATATCGAGCGGCGCGTCGGACGCGTACGAGAATCCGCGCTCGGGCCGGTCGAGCTGCATGCTCGAAACGCCGAGGTCGAAGAGGATTGCATCGGCGCCGACGCCGTTGTCGGCGAGGCGCTCGAAAACGTCGGCGAAGTCGCCGCGCAAGAATCTGGTCGGCACGCCCGCGCGGCGCCGGAACGACTCGAAATACGGCCTGACGCTCGGATCCCGATCGACGCCGATGAACTTGCCTTCGCCCTTCAGATCCTGGGCGAGAAGTGCTGCGTGGCCACCGGCTCCGAAGGTAGCGTCGATGACGATCTCTCCCGGTTGCACGTCGAGGAGCCGGCGAACCTCCTCGGCGAGAACCGGTACGTGGTCAGTCGCGCTGGGTTGCAAGACGCTCGGCAACATGCTCCGCACTCCCTTCCACCTCGTTGAGCTCCCGCCGCCAGCTCTCGCGATCCCAGATCTCGAGGTGGTCGTGAACCCCGGCGACGACAACGTCCCGCTGAAGGCCCGCATAGCGGAGCAGCGGCGCGGGGATCATGATCCTTCCCTGCTTGTCCACTTCGGCCTCGGCCGCGCCCGAGAAAAAGTGGCGTTGGAGCTTGCGGCCCTCGCGGCTGAGCGGGTCGAGCCCGCCGACGCGGGATTGGAACCGGTCCATCCAGTCGGCCCTCGGATAGGCGTAGAGACAGCCGTCCATGCCTCGCGTGACGACGACGCCTTCTGCCAGTTGCTCGCGGAACCTGGCCGGCAGCGTGAGCCGGTTCTTGTCGTCGAGCGTGTGTTCGAATTCGCCGAGGAGCATGGACGGGTCATCAGACTTCCCCCACTTCTCCCCACTGTAAACCACGACTCCCCACTCTGCAAGAGAAACCCGATCACCTTCCTTGGCTCGAACAGCCCGAGGCGGCTCGGGCCGCGCTGAAAAGGATCCTCAGCTCAGCCTGAACCGGCCGTCGAACGCGCCGCGGACGGTCAGGGCGTAGGCGGCGCAGCGCGCCGCGAAGGCCAGTGCTTCGTGCGGCGTCCGGCCCTCGCCGAGTGCGAGCGCGAGCGCGGCGGCGAAGCTGTCGCCCGCGCCATACGCGTCGACCGGCGGGCCCGGAAGCGGCGCAGCTTCCCATCGGCCCTTGTGGCCGCCGGCCGCGAAGTGGCCTCCTCCTCGTCCTTCGGTCGTCACGACCATTCGTGGAGGCGGATCGAGGTCACCGGGCTGATAGCGCTCTCCCTCGTCGCTCCCGCTCTGGATCAGCACATCGAGCTCGACCGCCGCTTCCTTGAGCGTCGCGAGCTCTCTCGCCGAGGCGACGAGCACCCGCGCCCGCCGGGCTTGCCGAACGGCCGCCGGATCGCCACCCGTGAAGTAGACGCCTCCCGTGTCGTCGAGCTCGCTCCACGGAAGTGGATCACCGCCGCGAGGTGCGAGCTTTCGCCCGATCACGCTGATCGTTCGCTCGCCGTCGTCGTCCAGGAACGTGAACCCACGGCGCATCGGTTCGTGGCGGTAGACGCACTCGATCCGCATTTGCGCCTCCCGCAACTTCGCCTCAGCGCGGTGGCCGAGCTCGTCGTCGCCGAAGGCGGTGAAGAACATGGCCTCGTCGGTCAGCTCCGAGATCCGTACGGCAGCCACCGCCCCGCCCCCGGCCGGCTCGCTCCAGCTCTCGCGGACATGGATGATCTCCCCGGGGCGCGGCACGTGGTCGACTCGCGCGAACTCCACGACTTCGAGATGGCCCACGACCGCGGTCTTCATCTCACAGCCTCCACCACCCGCACGTTGAAGAGAATGATGGAAGCCGTGAGCATTCCGCCGTTCGAACGGTTCTACGAGGAGCACCGTACTGCCGTTTTCGGCCACCTCGTCCGACTCCTGGGGCGACAGCGCGCCGAGGACGCATTCCAGGAGACGTTCCTGCGGGCTCTACGCGGCTACCCGAGCCTGCGGCACGGCCGGCACCTGAAAGCGTGGGTGTTCAC
>DASSXA010000222.1:0-4055 GCA_035704315.1 Gaiellaceae bacterium | reverse complement strand
GCCACACTGCGGCGACAGGCAGAGCTGGTCCAGCGGGACATAACGGGAAGCCTCTTCGACACGACGCTTCAGGACTTCCTTGTCCTCGAGCTCGCCGCGCTTCGTCGTCACGAGGCCGAGCACCACCTGCTTGCCCTTGGGGACGAAGCGGAGCGGCTCGAAGGTGCCCGACCGCTCGTCGTCGTACTCGAGGAAGAAGCCGTCGACGTCGAGCTCGTTGAAGAGCGCTTCGGCGACGAAGTCGTAACCGCCCTCGGCCGCCCAAGACGAGCGGAAGTTTCCCCGGCACATGTGGGTCGTGACGTTCATGCCTTCGGGCCGTTCGGCGAGGGCCTCGTTGATGTGACGGATGTAGACCTCGTGTTGGTGCTCCTTGTCGCCGCCGATCGACTCGATGTAGTCCCGCTGCTTGGGGTCGTTCAGATACGCGAGGCTCGTGTCGTCGAACTGGAGGTAGGTGCAACCGAGCTCGCCGAGCCGGCGCACCTCCTCGCGGTAAGCCGCGACGAGGTCGCTCCAGAACTGCTCGACGTCCGGGTAAACGTCGGCGTCGATCGCCGCCTGGCCGCCGCGGTAGTGGACCATGCTCGGTGACGGGATCGTCAGCTTCGGCCTCGCCGTGTTGGTGGTCTCCTTCAGCGTCTCGAATGCGTCTCCGAAGATCGTCTTCGTGACCCCGACCCGGTCGTGGACGCTCAGGGCCGCCGTCTTGAACTCGACGTCGCCCTGCTCGTTGTGAAACTTGACCTTGATCTGCTCGTCCGCCGGATCGATCCCGTCGAGCTGGTAGATGAAGTCCATGTGCCAGGAAGTCCGTCGGAACTCGCCGTCGGTGGCGGACTGGAGCCCGATGCCCTCCTGCATGCGGACGGCGCCGCGGATCGCCTCGTCCTCGACCGCCCGCAGTTCGTCGGCGGAAATCCGCCCCTGCGCGAAGTCCTCGCGCGCCTCGAGCAGCTCCGGCGGCCGGAGCAGGCTTCCGACGTGGTCGGCGCGGAACGGCGGCGTAGTGCGCTTGCTCATTTCTCTTCCTCCATGACGTCTCTGAACACGGCGAACGCACCGTTGGCGGCAGGGACGCCGCAGTAGATCGCGCTCTGCAGCAGCACTTCCTTGATCTCCTCACGAGTGAGCCCGTTTCGAAGCGCCGACCTGATATGCAGCGCCAGCTCGGGCTCGCGGTTCAAGGCCACGAGCGCCATCAGCGTGATCGCGCTTCGCATTCGCCGGTCGAGCCCCGGTCGCGCCCAGATCTCGCCCCACGCGTAAAGCGTGAGCAGATCCTGGAACTCGGTGGTGTCCTCGGTGGCGGCTTCGAGCGCGGCATCGACGTGCTCGTCGCCGTGCACCTCGCGGCGGATGCGCATCCCTTCGTCGTAGCTGTCTGTCACGCCACCTCCACTGAAGAGAGATGTTTTGCCACAAGCGCCGAGAACGCCTGCGCCTGCTCCACGTTCGCTAGGTGAGCGGCATACGGAAGGACGACTTTCGTTGTCCCGATGGCCCGCGCGATCTGCTCGGCGTGTGCCGGTGGCGTGGCCGAGTCATCCGCCGCTGCGATCACCAGCGTCGGCGCCTCGATCGCCGTGAGCTCGCCGCGGAAGTCCCAGGCGGCGAGCGCCTCGCAGCAGGCCGCGTACACCTCTCGCGGTGTTGCGACGAGCTGCTCACGGAACCGTTCGACGAGCTCCGGACCTTCGGCCGGCGTGAACCAGCGCGCGACGATCGAGTCCGCTATGGGCTCCAGTCCGCGTTCTCGAACCAGTGCGGCGCGCTCTAGCCACTGGTCGGGCTCACCGAATCGAGCAGAGGTGCATGCGAGGACGAGGCGTTCGATTCGCTCGGGCGCGGTCGCCGCCAACCACATCCCCGTCGCGCCGCCGAGCGAGAGCCCGCAGTACGAGACCCGCTCGAGGCCGAGCTCGTCGAGCAGGTCGAGGAAGTCCTGGCCCAGCTCGGCGATCGTTCGCCGACCGGGCTGGTCGTACGAGAGGACGCAGAACGTGTCCGACCAGTACGGGATGTTCTCGCTCCAGAGCTCAAGGGTCGTCCCGAGCGAGCTCGGAAGCGCCAGGACCGGCTCGCTCGCAGGCCCGTCGAGCTCGTAGCGAAGCCTCATGAGAGCTCCTCCCGATAGGCGGTCAACGCCCGGTCGACGAAGGCCTCCGCCGAGCCCAGGTAGCTCGCCGGATCGAGATCTGCGGCGTCGAGGCCTAGCTCCTCGGCGAGCGGACGACCCCCGGCTACGGCCTGCGCCACCCGCTCCTTTGCCTCGCGCCGACCGAGTTGCTCGGCGAGCAGGTACGACGCCCTCTCCGCCATGACCGTGCCTTCGATGTTCGACCGCATCCGCTCCGTGTCCACTTCGAGACCCTCGAGTGCGCGCCTGGCGCCCTCCGCGGCTCCACCGGCATACGCGAGGGCGTTGCCCAGCGCCGGCCACTCCGAATGCCAGGCCCCCAACGCCCGCTCGTGCTCTTGCGGCAGCGCAGCCGCGAGGACCGAAGCCTGCGCGTGCACTTGCCGTGCGCAGGCGACCGCCAGCGCGCTCCCGACCGGATTGCGCTTCTGCGGCATCGTCGAGGAGGCACCGCCTTCCGCCTCCCTCGCCTCGCCGACCTCTGTCTGGCTCAGCAGCCCCACGTCGAGACCGATCTTCGCAAGCGCTCCGGCAGCGACGTCGGCGGCTGCGCCGAGCTCGGCGATCCGCACGCGGTTCGTGTGCCACGGAACGACCGGTTCCTGCAGGTCGAGCTCGTCGGCAAAGAGACGCAGAACCTCGGGACCGGCGTCGCCGACAGCGGCGAGCGTCCCGGCGGCGCCGCCGAGCTGAACGACGAGGCGCTCCTCCTTGATCGCCGCCAGGCGTCGGCGCGCCTCCAGGACTGCGACGAGCCACCCGGCCGCCTTGAGGCCAAAGGTCGACGGAACCGCCTGCTGAAGGAGCGTTCGACCAGCGATCGGCGTCGAGCGGTGGGCCTCGGCGAGCGACGCACATTCCTCGGCGACGCGTGCGAGCTGCTCCAGGAGCAGCTCGAGGGCGGCGCGCGAGACGAGCATCGCCGCCGTATCGAGGATGTCCTGGCTCGTCGCGCCCCAGTGGACGTAGCCGCCGGCGTTGCCGCCTACGGCTTCCGTTAGCGCCCGGACGAGCGGCTCCACCGGATTGCCTGGCTCCCGGCCCTGTTCGAAGATCGCCACGGGGTCGAACCGGCCCGCCCGACAGACCCCGGCGATTGCCTCGGCCGCTTCGCCGGGAATGACGCCAGCGCGCGCTTGCGCGGCGGCGAGCGCGCGCTCGGCGTCCAGCATCGCCTGGAGCCACGCGCCGTCGGAGAGCGCGTCACGAAACTCTGCCGGCACGAAGATCCGCTCGAACACCTGGGCTACACCGCGAAGAAGACGGTCTCGTCCTTGCCCTGGAGGTGGATGTCGAACTCGAGGCCCTCCTCCGTCGAGCGCGCGACGAGCGTCGAAGGGTCGTCGATCGCCGAGAGGACCGGGTCTGTCGCGTTCGCCGCTTCCTCGTCCGGGAAGTACATCCGCGTCCGCACCGGCTTCAGGAGGCCACGGGCGAAGACCAGAACGGACAGGTGCGGGGCCTGTCCCTGGACACGCCCCGGCTTGCGCGTCACGAAGGAAAAGCCGCCCTCGGCATCGCAGCCGGAGCGGCCCCAGCCGAAGTCGGGCCGGTAACGGCCGTCTTCGTCGGCCTGCCAGACCTCCGCCATCGCGTCGGGCACCGGCTCGCCCGCTCCATCCAGCACGCGACCCGTGATCCGGATCCCCTCCGGCGCGAGCTCGTTCGCCCGGCGGTCGAGGAGTCCGAGCGCGAAGTACGGGCCGACCGTCTGCGAGGGGGTCGTCATTCAGTGCTCCATCGGCGTCTCGGCCGGGCCGCCGAGGACGATGTCGAAGCGGTAGCCGAGCGCCCACTCCGGCTTCGTCCGCTCGAGCTCGAAGTCGCAGACGAGCCGCGAACGAGCGTTGAGGTCACGCACCGACTGGAAGATCGGGTCGAACTCGAAGAGCGGGTCGCCCGGGAAGTACATCTG
>DASSXA010000210.1:0-8973 GCA_035704315.1 Gaiellaceae bacterium | reverse complement strand
ATCAGCCGCGAGCTGGATGCTCAGGCGACCGCGCGCTCGAACGGCTGGGGAGCCCGCGTGCAGCGCGCCGTCAAGAGGCGCCCAGGGCGCACGGCGCTCGCCCTCGCGGCCGTTGCCGGAGCCGTAGCCGCTGCGCTCTTTGTCAGCAGTCCGTGGAAGAGTTCACCCGGCTTCCTGGAACAAGTGCAAGCGGCGGTCACGCCCCGGGCCGGGACCGTGCTGCATTTCAAGCTGGTCATGACTGAGAACAGGGCGGGGTGCAAAGTCACGCACCCGCCCATCGAGTCTTGGGCCGACCTGACGCCTCCGTACAACTGGCGCGCCTTCGATGTCAAGCAAACGGACATCTGCAAGGCCGGGACCCGAGTCGAGATTGGCGCCGAGGGAGCCTCGCGGAAGCCGACGCTCGTCTTCGTGCCGCCGAACACGCTGGCGACGACACAGGAATGGCCAAACGACCCGGAAGCGGCCAAGGACCCGTACGGAAATGTTCGGCGGGCGATCGACAACGGCACTGCTCACGACGAAGGCAGGACAGCGTTCGACGGGCGCCCGGTCGAACGCATCCGTATCGACTGCGACGAGGCGAAGTATCCGGGCTGTGACCCGACGTACTGGTACGTCGATCCCGAGACCTTCCTCCCCGTGCGGACACTGAGCGGACCCGGCCTACGGCCTGGGCCAGGCGCATCTTGCACAGCGCCGTGCTCCGTCCAGAACTTCCTGACCTACGAGTACCTGCCCGGAACGCCCGCCAACCGCGCACTCGCCGACCTCCACGCGCAGCACCCGGATGCAACCGAGCCGTAGGGGCGACAACAAGAAAGGAGCACCCCCATGTCAGCAACAGGATCGCGAAGGTCGATAGTGCGAGTGGCGCTCGTGCTCGTCCTCACACTCGCCGCGGCGACGGCCGCCACCCCGGCGTCGTCGCAGCCGCAGTTCGCCGCCGCGAAACTCGACTTTCGAGTGAAGCTTCATCAGACGGGCCCCCTCTTCTTCCCATGTCCGGTGGGCGTGCCAGCGCAGGCGACCTGGTGTATCCCATGGGCAGGCTCGGGATTCGTCCGAGGGCTCGGGAATGTCTACGTGGACTACGACTGGCCGGGGTGGCTTCTCGGGGTGGGGCCGCCGGCCTGTCCCGCGGACCTCGCCAAGCCGCTCAAAACAATCGGCCGACTCAGCGTCCCTGGGAGGGGAGTGACCATCTTCATCACGTTCGCCGAGGGAGCGCGGTGCCTGCCTTTCGAGGGCAGGTGGAACGAATTGCTGCTGCACGAGGGGAAGGAGTTCACGATCACCGGCGGTACAGGCCCCCCCGCGTTCGCTGCGGCGTCCGGGAGGGGGACGCGCGAGCGCCAGTTCGTTCCGGGCGCTCTGGGGACCGAGACCTGGACGGGGACACTCGAGCTGCCGGGCTTCGCGTTCGACGTGACGGCGCCGAAGCTGCACGGCGCCGCCTCGAAGACCGTACGAGCCCAGCGAGGCGCGAAGAGCGCTCGTGTGAGCTTCAAGGTGACGGCGATCGACGGCGTCGACGGGGCCCTGCCGGTCTCGTGCCACCCAAGGTCGGGAGGACGTTTCCCGCTCGGCAAGACGATCGTGCGCTGCGCGGCGACGGACTCCAGCGGCAACACCGCCACGGCGGGGTTCACGGTGACTGTGAAGCGACGCTGACCGCGGAATCCGCGACAACAAGGAGGACAACCATGCACCGGATAGTGATCGCTGCACTCGCCCTTGTTGCGGCCGTCGCAACCGTGGCCACTGCGACCGCCGGGGAAGCGCTCAAGCCGGGATCGCTCGCGCTTCCTGCGCTCGCCGGCCCCGAGTTGGGGGAGAGGACGGCAGCGGGAGCGGCCGTCCCGAGCGCGGCCGGGGTTCGCCGACAGCCTTCGGTTCGGCTCTTCCGTGCGTGGCTCGCCGCGTTCAACAGCGGTGATCGGAGGCGGTACGCGAGGTTCCTGACGCGCAACTTCCCGTCTCGGCTGTACTTGCTGGACGAGGAGATGGGCTTCCGGGAGCTCACGGGGGGGTTCGTGTTCCGAAGGCTGGGACGGGTGTCGGTCACGCGTGTCTCCGGGTGGGTCCAGGAGCGTGACTCGGATCAGTTTGCTCGCTTCGTGCTGGCGGTCTCGAGGACCAAGCCGCGGAAGATCGACTCGTTGAGCCTGGTTGCCATCCCTCGGCCGGCCGCGTTCCCGATCGCGCGCCTAACCGAAGGTGAAGCGATCGCCGGTGTCGAGGCGCTGCTGCGCAGGCGGGCCGCCGCGGGCCGGTTCAGCGGTGCGGCGCTCGTGGCCAAGGACGGGCGGATGCTCTTCAGCGGCGCCCACGGGCTGGCCGATCGCAAGCGAGGCATCCCGAACACGCTCGAGACGCGCTTCCGCGTGGGGTCGATGAACAAGATGTTCACCGCGGTGGCGACGCTCCAGCTCGTCGAAGCGGGAAAGCTGGCGCTGGACGACCCCGTCGGCAAGCACCTGCGCGACTATCCGAACAGGGAGGTCGCCTCGAAGGTGACCGTGCGCAACCTGCTCACGCACACGGGAGGAACCGGCGACATCTTTGGACCGGAGTTCGACCGCAACCGCCTGACGCTGCGTGAACATAGCGACTACGTGAGGCTCTTCGGCTGGCGTGCTCTGAGTTTCGAGCCGGGCAGCCGATTCGAGTACTCGAACTACGGCTTCGTCCTGCTCGGCGCGCTCATCGAGGCGGTGAGCGGTGAGTCGTACTACGACTACGTCCGCGAACATGTCTTCCTCCCTGCTGGCATGACCTCCACAGACTCGCTGCCCGAGTCCGAGGACGTACCGAACCGCTCGGTCGGCTATACGCGTCCCTACTTCGGCGCCCGATCGTGGCAGCCCAACACCAACTTGCTTCCGTGGAGGGGCACCGCTGCCGGGGGCGGCTACTCGACGGTCGGCGACCTCGCGCGCTTCGCCGACGCGCTCACGAGCCACGAGCTTCTCAGTCCCGGCTCCACGGAGCTGCTGCTCGCCGGGAAGATCGACTTCGGGTACCGGGCCAGATACGCGTTCGGATTCATCGACAGCCGAGACGAGCGCGGCAACGGCTGGGTCGGGCACGGCGGCGGTGCGCCGGGCATGAACGGGGACCTGAGGATCTACCCGCGATCCGGGTACGTTGTCGCGGTGCTGGCGAACGTCGATCCGCCGGCGGCACAGCGGATCTCCGGCTACCTCGACCCGCGGCTTCCGGAGGAGCCCCTCGCCAGCCGTACCGGCGAGTGACGTAAACCAGCTTGAATCGCGACCACAGACCCGGCCTAGACGGCTCTCGGAGGAGCTGAGATCCCGCTTAGGAAGCCGGGTGAGGCCAGTGGAGGCCGCCCTCAGCCTGCTTTGGGAGCAGGAGGCCGCGGGTTCGAATCCCGCCGTCCCGACAAAGGAAAGCCCCGGGAACGGGGCTTTCTTGTTGCTCACACTGAAACTAGGCGTCAGTACTTCCGAGAGCACCCGATCGGGGTTTCCGCCGATGCGGGGCGGCTACGCGCCCATGAGCATCGGGCTGACGAAAGGAGGTGACATGTCGACGATCTCGCGTGAGCCCTCCGCCCAGGCCTCCACGCTCGTCCGGCGGCTGTCATGGATCGGAGCTCGCAACATGTGGGCGTCGCTGGCGATCGTGTCGATGTGGCTCGTGGTCCTGCTAACGGCGGTGTACGCGCCGGATATCAGGTCATTCAGCGCGGACGGCAACCACACGGTCATCCCCTCGGGGGTCGTGATCGCGCTTTTCGCCCTGTTCGGAACGAGGGCGGTGGCGAAGTACGGCTTCGATAGGAAGGACAACTGAGACGGGACTGTCGGTTACCGTCGAAAAGGCACTAACGGGTAGCGGCCGCTGCTTGGGAGCAGGAGGCCGCGTGTTCAAATCCCGCGCTCCCGATCGAGAAAGGCCCTGGGAGAGGGCCTTTCTCGTCGTCGGAAAGGCGCTACCGGGTCGAGGCGGTCTTCCGGCGCCTCTGAGTCTGGGCTGTTCTGCGCCGGTTTTGTCCCTGGCTGCGCTTGTTCGTGCTCTGGGTTCGCTGGCCGCTTGTCGACGAGCCGGTCACTTCCTTCACGCGGCCGAAGAGCTCCGTGTCCGGCAAATCGGTGGCCCGATCCTTCGCACGTCTCATCAGCTTTCTCGTCTTGCGCGCCATGCCCGAGCTGCTCGTCGCCAGGGCGTACGCCGCCGCTCCGGCGACCGGCAGAACCAGCCAGCGAACGCCCGATGACTTCCTGGGCCCTCTGCCCTGTGCCGAGTCGACGACGTCGGCGAATCGCTCCGCTACGTCGATCAGCCCCTCAGAAACTCTGTTGACATCTGCCACTTTCCTCATCCTCTCTTTCTCGCAGTTTGCGAGGGTTTGCCCAACCTTCGAACCCCCGAAACCCGACTCAGTAGGCCGAGCGGCCGACCTCGCCGCCGCGCTCCTCCTCGGCCAGGAAGCGGAAGAAGAACACCGCGAACACGGCGAAGAACACGATCGCCTGCTCCATCGCCATCGTCACCCCGGCGATCTGCTGGTCGGCCTCGGGCGACAGACCCCAGAGGCCGCCGCCGTCCACGTACCAGTCGTACGCCGGCTCCGGCAGCAGCGCCATGAGAAGGCCGATCGGGCTCGCCAGGATGAACGCCACGAAGATGTAGAGCGCGCGTGCCGCGCTCGAGAGCCGGTGTGGGACGTCCTGGAACACCGGCCACCAGAGGAGCATTCCGGCGGCGAGGTAGCAGACGTGCTCGAGATGCAACAGCGCATAGCTCCCGAGCGCGGCGTCGTAGAGGGCCGGGACGTGCCAGAAGAAATACGTCGCGAGCCAGATGCCGAGCGCAATCGGCGCGCGGGTGAGGAGTCGCGCGCCGGGTAGGCGGGCGACGTCAGCCGCCATGGCCGGCGCGATGCCCAGGACGAGCAAGGCAGGCGCCCACTCGGCCAGGACGACGTTCTGGAGCAGGTGAGCCGTGAGCAGGTGGTAGGTGAGCGCGTCGAGCGGCGTGGTGGCTGTGAGCACGAGGAGCAGGCAGCCGGCACCGAACGCGGCGATGCGCCAGCGCTCCGGTCGCGCCCGGTGAGCCCACAACACGTAGACGAGGACGACCGCAGCGATGCCGAGCGTCGCCTCGGGATGAGGCGTCCAGGTGTACGGGTCCGGGCGGGAAATCGCCGCTACGCTAGTCCCACAACGCGGCCTTGGTGAAGCGGTATCACGAGAGCCTTCCAAGCTCTAGTCATCGGTTCGACTCCGATAGGCCGCTTTCGCCGCGGGCCGGGTTTGACCGACCCGAGTGGCTCGGCTAGTCGCCCAGCTCGACGCGGTCGATCGTTACCGGCTCGCGTGGCCGGTCGTTGGTGTCCCGGTCTACCCGTGAAATCCGATCGACGACGTCCATGCCCGAGGTCACGCGACCGAAGACCGTGTGCTTGCCGTCCAGCCAGGGCGCGGACTCAACCGTCACGATGAAGAACTGGCTGCCGTTCGTGTTCGGCCCGGCGTTCGCCATCGCGAGCGCCCCACGCTCGACCGGGTGCTCGTTGAACTCGTCCTCGAACTGGTAGCCCGGACCGCCCGTGCCCGTGCCGGTGGGGTCGCCGCCCTGGATCATGAAGTCGGGGATCACCCGGTGGAAGACGACTCCCTCGTAGAAACCGTCCCGTGCGAGCTTGACGAAGTTGTCGACCGTCTTCGGAGCGTCGTCGGAATGGAGCTCGAGCTCGATCGGCCCTTCGCTCGTGTGGAGAGTCGCAGAGGTCACGAGATGCTGTCGGCGAGCGGCTCGAGTGCCGTCGCGGTCGGCTTCAGCTCACCGGATTCCAGCTTCCTGACCACGTGGGTTACCAGGTTACGGGCTTCTCCGACCTGCCTGGGGTTGAGGAGCGTGTTCACGGTCGCGACCACCTGCTCCAACTCGACAACCTCGAGTGCCACCGTCGTCAGCAGGCTTCGAGCGATGTAGGAGTCGGAAGCCACCGCAACCCGGACGAGGAGCCGCCGCCCGTCAGGGAGTGTGGCCTCCTGCTCAACAGGGTCGCCGCGCAGGCTCACCAGTCCATTTCAGCATCGGACCCGCTTGGCCGTCCGGTCAGGTCGCGATGCTGATAGGCGGTGCACCCGCAAGAGCGGATCGTCACCGTCCGCCCGAGGACGGTCCTCGCGGTCATCGGAATCGTCCTCGCAACCGCGGGGCTGTTGGCCGTGATCTGGATCTCGCGCCAGGTGCTCACCTGGCTCGCCGTTGCGATCTTCCTTGCGCTCGCGCTGAACCCGGCCGTCGAGGCCCTTCAGCGCCGCGGTCTGAAGCACCGAGGAGCCGCAGCAGCCGTCACGGCGCTCTTCGCCATCGGCGCGATCGTCGCTATCGGAGCGCTCTTCATCCCGACGCTCGTGAATGAGGTCCGCGGGTTTGCCACTGCGCTGCCCGGCTACATCGACGACGTTTCGGCCGGAAGAGGGCCGCTGGGCCGGTTCTCCGAGCGCTACCACCTCGATGAAAGGGTTCGTGAAGCCATCGAACGAGGCGGCGGCGCTCAGAGTCTGTTCGGCCTCTCCGGCACGGCTCTTTCGATCACGAAGAGCATCATCACATTCATCGTCGCAACAGTGACGATCGCGTTCATGACCTTCTTCATGCTCCTCGAAGGCCCGACCTGGATGGAGCGGATCTACAGCCTCATTCCGGAGCGCTCGCGTGACACCTGGCGCGGCATCGGGAGCCAGATCTACCACACGGTCGGCGGCTATGTGACCGGAAACCTGCTGATCAGCGTGATCGCCGGCACGTCGACGACGATCGTCCTGCTGATCCTGGGCGTGCCCTATGCCGTTGCGCTCGGGCTGGTCGTTGCGATCCTCGACCTGATTCCACTTGCGGGGGCGACGCTCGCAGCGATCATCGTTGGAGCCGTCGCATTCATCCACTCGATTCCCGCGGGGATCATCGTGATCATCTTCTTCATCGTCTATCAGCAGATCGAGAACCATCTCCTGCAACCACTCGTCTACAGCCGGACGGTGCAGTTGTCGCCGCTCGCGATCCTCGTCTCCGTGCTCATCGGCGCGAAGGTCGCCGGCGTCCTCGGCGCCCTCGCGGCAATCCCGGTGGCCGGGACGATTCAGGTGCTCCTCCTCGCGTGGCTCGGCGAACGTCGCAAAGAGGATCGAACCGAGACGGCCCCGACCTAGCTTCGGGGGGCCGCTAGGCCGGCGCTACGCGCCTCCTACGTAACCAGGCTCCCAGCGCGATCAACGGCATGATCACGGCTCCGGGAATCCAGCCGAGCCAGACTGCGTCCATGATCCGACCCAGGTAGCCCGTGAGCACGAGGCTGATCGCGGACAGAACCGCCACGATCGCCCAGCAGGCCGTGACGACCAGAAAGAGGACGACCCCGGCGAGCCGCTTCGTCCCGTCGTTCGGCATCGCGCGAATTGTCCCGCGCCGCTGCCGGAAGGAAAGGCCGAGCGCGCCCGGGAGGATTCGAACCTCCGACCCGCGGATTAGAAGTCCGCGCCAGCGGTTCCGACTCGTCTCCACCGAAGTCGCGCAAAGCCTGATGGTTACTGGCTTCGCAGCCGTTCTCCAATTGGTGAATGGCTTGGCTCCACGAGGCCCTTTCGGGCACGTTTGGGGCATGAATGGGGCACGGCGATATGCTCAACGCAGCCGTCCGGTTCCCAGCCGATACGGAAGGAGAACCGGAATGGCCTTCACCTTCAGGCTCGAGCGGCTGGTCGGGGCGCCGGCCAATCCGCCGAGCTTTCGTACCGTCGCCGCCCGGTGGGAGCCCGGCGACACGGTCCCACTGGGCGCGAGCCGAACGCTTCAGGTCGTTCGCGTTCGCGACGACGACGCCGACCAGCCGCCCGTCCTGGTCGTTCAGGACGTGTCCGAAAGAGCGTCTAGCGGCGAGCGCTGAGGTTTCGTAGGTTCGAAACGTAGGCGAGCTGCTGGAAGCGCCGGGGCGTTCGGGGATAAAGGCAACTCAGTAGTCAGCGGCAGGACGCCGGGGCGGCAAGCTGAAGCGCTTGCCGCCCCCACGTCTCTCTCAGCCGGTCTGCTGGTTGTGAACCGAGAAAGTCGTCTCCTGGGGCGGCACGGTAAAGCCACCTTCGATGCCTTGGGACATCCGCGGCATCAGTATCTCGTTGCGGAAGCGTTCCCAGCTCTCTTGGGAGTCGTGAACTGCGACGATCGTCCAGCCATCCGCCGACGGCCCGGCCACGTGGAAGATCTGGCCCTCCGGCAGGCTCCCGTCGCTCGGATGCACGACAGCGATCGACGCCTCGTACTGCTCCTTCGTCGCTCCCGGAAACTGGTGCACGACGCCATAGGCCATGCTCGCGCTCCTTTCGCTCGCCACTCGACGAACCCCACCCCCAACTATCCCAGGCGCGAGCGCCACGCGAAAGGCCGAGCACTCGCGCTGGGGGAGGGGGCACAGCCGCCGGTGCCGGTCGTTCAGGACGTGTCCGAAAGAGCGTCTAGCGCCGAGCTCTGACGTCTCGTAGGTTCGGGCCGGGCTGGAGGAAGCGCTTGCGGTTCGACCGCCGCCTGGCCCTATCTCGGCGGGCAGCGACCTCCGGGTTATGAGCCCGTTCGGTGGAGGTCGCTTCAGGCGCACACCGCATGAAATGGCGCTTTCAGGTGCTGTGAGACCCCCTGAGATCACGCCAGATGGGTAGCAAATCGGGGTAGCAAGTTCTTCCCCGGCCCCGCCCCCGCCCCCTTTTGGGGCGTGACCAGCTCGTCGCCTAGTCGGCTGTTTGGGCCGCGCGGCCGTGCAGCCTCAGATGTGTCGCTCAGCCTTCCCGCTGCTCCAACCCGAGGCCGACGAAGAGCATCCAGATCGCGAGCATCGCGCTGAGGACACCGAGGACGATGCCCGCTGCCACCAGATAGGCACCTCCGAGAGCGTGCACGAGCAGGCCCAGCCCGCCGGCGAAGATCAGCCCTGCGCTG
>DASSXA010000105.1:0-2204 GCA_035704315.1 Gaiellaceae bacterium | reverse complement strand
GAAACGGCCAGCCGGCAAAGCCGGCATCGCCTCTAAACGGCAGCACAAGTGCTGCCTCAGCGGCCCGCCGCTTTACGGCTCCGCGAGCCGGATGAGCTTCTGAAGGCGCCGGTGGACCGTGGCCTTCGTGGCGGTGGGACGGCACTTCAGGCCGAGCTCCCGCAGGGACAGCGCCGGGTGGGCTAGACGGAGTGCGGCGAGCTCCTGGAGCTCCTTCGGGAGGCGCGCCAGGGCGCCGCGACGCTCGAGCCGCCGAAGCGCCTTCAATTGCGCTCCGGCCGCTCGGCTCGAACGTACGAGATTCGCGTGGTCGGCGTTCGCCAGGCGGTTGGCGCGGGCCTTGGCGGTGCCGACCACCGCGCGCTCGGCGAGGGTGAGCACCGCGCCGCCGGCTCCGGCAAGGGCGAGAAGCTCGGCGATCGGCTCCGAGCCCTTGGCGTAGGCAACGGCGTGGCGGCCGCGATCCTGAACGGACAGAGCGATGCCTTCGGCTTTCGCGACATCCGCCAGGAACTCGGCTCCGGCGCGGTGCTCGGTACGGAGCTCGAGGTGACCAATCGAGACGCTTCCGCCGCCGAGCAGCGCCCCGCGAACGTAGGCGCCGCGGCAGCACGATCGGGCGACGACCCGCCGTGGAGGCCGTTCCAGAGGCCCCAATCGAGCGCCGATCACGCCCGCCTCGTTCAGCACCTGCATCGTCCGCGGCTCGCCGGAAACATGCAGCTGATACCTCCCCTCGCCTGCGAAGGCCCGGCGCCGGTAGCTGCGGATCTCGCATTCGACGCCGAAGCCGCGCAAGAGACTGAAGGCTCTCCGCGCCACGGCGGAGCTTGGAAGGTCGAGATGGAGCGAGACCTCGCCGCGACCGCGAAGGTGGATTCGTCCGGCCGTATGGAAAAGCGCCGACAGCTCCGCAAGGCGGTCGCACTCGCGACGGGGCGCGATCCCGGCCAGCTCGCTACGCACCTCGGCGGAGAGCGACATCGCCTTCGAATCTACAATCACGTCATGAGCGGACCGGGACTCTTTCGACCCCCTGCACCCGTCAACGAGCCCGTTCGCGACTACGCACCCGGCTCGCCCGAGCGGAAAGCGCTGAAGCAGCGTCTCGACGAGATGCGCGCAGATCGCCTGGACATCCCCTCGGTGATCGGCGGCGAAGAGGTGCGAACGGGCGACACGTTCGAAGCGGTCATGCCCCATGACAAGGACCATGTGCTCGCCGACGTCCACAAGGGCGGCGAGAAGGAGGTCGAGCAGGCAATCAAAGCCGCCGGCGAGGCCTGGGAGGACTGGCAGCGCTGGCCGTGGGAAGAGCGCGCGGCGGTCTTCCTCCGCGCGGCCGAGCTGCTGGCCGGCCCGTGGCGGGCGACCTTGAACGCCGCGACGATGCTGAACCAGTCGAAGACGGCCCACCAGGCAGAGATCGACTCTGCGGTCGAGCTGATCGACTTCTGGCGCTACAACGTCGAGTTCATGCTCCGGATCTACGCGGAGCAGCCGGTCTCGGCTCCGGGAGCCTGGAACCGGATGGAGTACCGCCCGCTCGAGGGCTTCGTCTTCGCCGTGACGCCTTTCAACTTCACGGCGATCGCCGGCAATTTGCCGACGTCCGCCGCGCTGATGGGCAACACGGTCGTCTGGAAGCCGGCGTCAACCGCCGCCTACTCCGCGTACTGGCTCATGCGTCTGTACGAGGAAGCCGGCCTTCCGCCGGGGGTCATCAACCTCGTCTACGGCGACGGCGCGACGATCGGCAACGCGGCTCTCGGCAGCAATCACCTGGCCGGCGTGCATTTCACTGGCTCGACACCCGTCTTCCAGTCGATGTGGAAGACCATCGGCGGCAACATCGCCAAATACCGCAACTACCCGCGGATCGTGGGCGAGACCGGCGGCAAAGACTTCATCGTCGCGCACCCGTCGGCGGACGTCGATGCAGTCGCCACGGCAATTCTGCGTGGATCCTTCGAGTATCAGGGGCAGAAGTGCTCCGCGGCCTCCCGGGTCTACGCACCGGACAACATGTGGCCCGAGCTGCGTGAGCGGCTCGTACGGGAGGTCTCGGAGATCCGCATGGGCGACATCTCCGATTTCACCAACTACATGGGCGCGGTCATCGACGCGAAGGCCTTCGGCGGCCACCGTGAGGCGATCGAGAACGCGGCCAGGAACCACGCGGAAGTGGTCGTCGGCGGCGGGAC
>DASSXA010000062.1:0-7545 GCA_035704315.1 Gaiellaceae bacterium | reverse complement strand
TGCCCGGCGACGTCCTACGTTTCGCGGACCTCGTGCTGGACGAGCGCCGTCACGAGGTCTTTCGCGCCGACAAGAAGGTCGAGCTGACCGCGACCGAGTTCAGTCTGCTGCGGTACTTCATGCTCAACCCGCGCCTCGTCCTGTCGAAACCCCAGATCCTCCAGAACGTCTGGCGCTACGACTTCGGCGGCAACTCCAACGTTGTCGAGACCTACGTCAGCTACCTGCGTCGGAAGCTCGACGCCGCCGGGCCCTCATTGATAAGGACTGTCAGGCAAGCGGGCTACATGCTCGAAACGGCGGACGGCTGATGCTCGCCCGCCTCTCGCTTCGGGCGCGGCTCATGCTCGGCGTCATCGCTCTCGCCGCGCTGGGCCTCGCCGTCGCCGATGTCGCCACCTATGCCTCGCTCAGCTCGTTCCTGATCGAGCGCACTGATCAGTCCCTCGCAGCTGGCCAGGCGGGCGGCGATCACGGGCATGGAATGTCGGACGAAGGGTGCGGGCGGGGCGACCGTCCACCGCCAGGGTCACGCCCCGGCGACCTGATCCAGATCCGGAGCCTCGACGGAACGGTTCTCTGTAGCAACCAGACGACGCCGATCGACGGCTCGACTCTCTCGCCCCCGCAGCTTCCGGCGACGATCGGGGCGCCTTCGTCCGGCGATCCGGACGGCGCGCGGTACTTCACGACCCCGGCGCAGGACGGCGGCGGCCGCTACCGCGTCCGCGTCTCGGTCGAGCCCGGCTCGAGCACGATGCTGGTCGCAGCTACGCCGCTCACGGACGTGGACGCGACATTGCGCCAGCTGCTCTGGATCGAGCTGCTCGTCACCGCCGTCGTCCTCGTCGCGCTCGCCGCTCTCGGCCTGTGGGTCGTGAGGCTCGGTCTCCGACCGCTGGACGCGATCGGCGCGACGGCGGCCGCCATCGGCGCCGGTGACCTCTCACGTCGGGTCGAGCCGGCCGAGCCGAGGACGGAGGTGGGCCGCCTCGGGCTGGCCCTCAATGGGATGCTCGGACAGATCGAGGCGGCGTTCGCCGCGCGCGAGGAGTCCGAGCGGAAGCTCCGCCGCTTCGTCGCCGACGCCTCGCACGAGCTGCGCACGCCGCTGGCCGCAGTGCGCGCGTACGCCGAGCTCTTCACCCGCGGCGCGGACCGGCGGCCGGCCGATCTGGCTCGTTCGATGCAGGGCATCACGCGCGAGTCCGAGCGGATGAGCCTGCTCGTGAACGATCTGCTGCTGCTCGCGCGCCTCGACGAAGGAAGGCCGCTTCGGCGCGAGCCGGTCGAGCTCGCCGAGGTCGTGGAGGAGGCGGTCGAGACGGCGCTGGCAGTCGAGCCGGAGCGTCCCATCAAGCTGGAGCGAGCACCCGCCCGAGTGATCGGCGACCGCGAGCGCCTTCGCCAGATCGTCGACAACCTGCTGGCCAACGTCCGCGCTCATACGCCGGCCGGATCGCCGGTGCGGGTGCGTGTGGCGAGCGTGGACGGGGCGGCAGTGGTCGAGGTGGAGGATTCGGGACCCGGCCTGACCCCGCAAGAGACCGAGCGAGTCTTCGAGCGCTTCTACCGCGCCGACCGCTCGCGAGCTCGCGCAAGCGGCGGCGCCGGCCTAGGACTTTCGATCGTGTCCGCCGTCACCGAGGCCCACGGCGGCTCGGTCGGGGCTCGCTCGGAGCTCGGGCGCGGCGCGACGTTCAGCATCAGTTTGCCGCTTGCGGAGGAAACGCATTCCCAGCAGCTGGACCGGGAGAAGCGCCAGGCACGCGGCCTCCCGGGCGAGGAGCCGAACCGGTCGGCTTCCCTCCACGGCGTCGACGGAGACGAGCATCCCACGGTCCCGCAACGCCGCGTGCACGAGGATCCGCGCCCGGGCCCGATGCCAGCTTGACGTGACGACGACGAGCTCCTTCGCACCGAGAGCGTGGGCGGCGCCGGCGACGTTCACGGCGTTCTCGGCCGTCGAGCGCGCGTCGGGGTCACAGACGAGTGTGACGTCCGGGCCGGCCCAAGCGGCTCGCATCAGCTCCGCTTCCGGCAAGCCGGAAAGGATGACGGCACGAGCGTCGGCCGCCACCCGCTGCGCGTGCGCGAGGCGCTCGGCGCACACCCGGTGGAGCTCGTCACTGCGGCGGCCCGAGTAACCCAGCACGGCGACGACGCGGTCGCTCACGTGCGCTTCCTGCGGAGGTATTCCGCGGTGATGAGAGTCCCTGCGACCGTAAGGACGAGGACGAGCGCCTTCTTCCCCTGGAGCTTCGATTCTCCGCTCGCGCGCTCGCGCATCTCAACGGGAATCTCTTCCACGTCGAGGCCTTCCTCGTGCAGGCGAAGCACGGCCTCTACTTCCGGCGCGCCGCTGGTATAGGGCCGCGCAAGGATCGGAATGGCGCGCGCGTTGGCCGCATACATCCCACTGGTGGCGTCGTGGAACGGACGATCGAGGACGATCTTCATCGACCTGCGCAGCAGACCGGTACCGAGTCTCCGGGCCTTGCTCGACTCGTAGCGCTCGCGCGAGAACCCGTTCCCGGAGCCCGTCGCGAACCGGGACCCGACCGCGACGTCGGCGGCCCCGGAGCGGACGGCCTCGAGCAGCTGTCGAAGCTCCGTCGCGGGATGCTGTCCGTCGGCGTCGACGCGGCCGCAGTATGCGTAGGCGTGCTCGGCGGCGTACCCGTAGCCGGCGGCGATTGCGGCCCGCAATCCGCGGTTCTCGCCGAACGAGAGGACCTCCGCGCCGTGTTCTCGCGCGACCTTGGCCGTGTCGTCGACGGAGCCGTCGTCGACGACGAGAACGTCGGCCTCCGGGATGTCGCGCCGCAGCTCGTCGAGCACTGCGGGCAGGCTCTCCTCCTCGTTCCAGGCGGGGATAAAGACCAGCGTGTCGCGCTCTTCAGGCACGCCTACAAGCGTAACGAGGACGACGCATAGGCTTGCGGCGCGATGACCTCTCGGTACGGCCGTCCGCTCGAGTTCGGGCTCAGCCTCGTGCCGATGAGCGCGGACGCCGCCCTCCTGCGCGCGCTGGCTCGGCGCGCAGACGAGCTCGGCCTCGATCTGATCGGGATCCAGGATCATCCGTACCAGTGGCGCTACCTGGACACGTTCTCGCTGATCGGAGACCTGTTGGCGCGGACGGACCGCATCCGCATCTTCCCGGACGTCGCCAATCTGCCGCTGCGCAGTCCCGCCCTGCTCGCGAAGCAGGCGGCCTCGCTCGACCTGCTCTCGGGCGGTCGCTTCGAGCTCGGGCTCGGTGCGGGTGCGTTCTGGGAGCCGATCCGGGCGATGGGCGGTCCGGTGCGCTCCGGCCGCGAGGCGCTGGAGGCGCTGGAGGAGGGGATCGAGATCATCCGCGCTTTCTGGAGCGGCGAGCGGACGATCTCCTTCGAGGGCAGGCACTACTCCGTGAAGGGCTTGCATCCGGGCCCGCCGCCGTCCCACCCGATCGGCATTTGGCTGGGGGTCGGCAAACCGCGTGCCCTGGCGCTGACCGGGCAGGTGGCCGACGGATGGGTGCCGTCGCTCTCCTGGGCGACGCCGGACCTCGTCCCCGAGCTCGCGCGGCGCGTCGACGAGGGCGCCGAGGCGGCCGGCCGCGATCCTCGCGAGATCCGCCGCGTCTACAACGTCGGCGGCACGATCGCCGACGGGGAGGCGCAGGCGCTCCTCCAGGGCCCGCCCGAGCACTGGATCGAGACGTTGCGGAACTTCGCGGAGGAACTGGGGTTCGACACCTTCATCTTCTGGCCCGCCGAGGACCCGCAGGGCCAGCTCGAGCGCTTCGCGAAGGAGATTGTCCCGGCCCTGCGCAGCTAGTGGAAAATGTTGACCGCCCGTGCCGCCACGAGGAGGATGGTCACCGCAGATATGACCGACTCTGACAGCATCAGCAGCTTGGCCCAGCGGCTGAGGGGCATCGCGTCGGTGGGGCTGAACGCGATCGAGTTCGTGAACGACACGTAGATGTAGTCCACCAGGTGGGGACGCCAGTTCGGCTCTGCGAGCTGTGGGTTCTCGAGCTGCGGGAACTGGAAGTCCGGCCGCGGCGGGTCGGGCAGGAACCGCCGCACTGGCCCACCTCTGTCGAAGGCCCAGAACCAGAGCCCGAATGCGACCGTGTTCGTGGCCAAAACGGTTATGGCTCCGAGCAGAAGGTGGGCACCGCTCGTCGTCTGCAGCCGGATGAGCGAGATGACGAGCGCCAGCAGCAGGAGCGCGTTGGCGGCGCTGATGAGACCCAGCAGTCCGATCAGGACGTCGCGCCGAAGGCCGCGCTGCTCGACCTCGCGGCGCCGGCGGGCCCAGACCAGGGCGACGATGAGCGCGACCTCGGACGGAATCGGGGTCAGCCACACCCACCAGTCAAGCCCCGCGAGCATCCAGCCGTTGCCGCGGCTGACCAGCGCCATCAGGAGCTGCAGGCCGATGACGACAGAAACCGCGGGGGGCGCTTCCCAGCGTGATTCGCGCTCCTCCTCGCTCAGGACATCCCGGGCCACCTCCGGAATTTCACGCCGCGGGTCGGACGGCCGGACCTCTTCCTAGTTCTGCTGCAGGTACGTCAGCACCGCGAGCACACGCCGGTGATCGCTCTCCGACGGCGGCAGACGCAGCTTCATGAGGATGTTCGCGATGTGCTTCTCGACCGCTCCCACGGTCAGGACGAGGTCTTCCGCGATCGCAGCGTTCGACCGACCTTCCGCCATGCGTGCCAACACCTCGAGCTCCCGCGGGGTCAGTGCCTCGAGCGGCCCGTGCGGTTTCTGGCGGGAGAAGAGCTGCGCGACGACCTCCGGATCCAGCGCGGTGCCTCCGTTGGCGACCCTCCGCACCGCGTCGACGAAGTCGTCCACGTCCATGATCCGGTCCTTGAGCAGATAGCCCACGCCGCCCCGCCCGTCGGCCAGGAGCTCGGTCGCGTACGTCGGCTCCACGTACTGCGAGACCACGAGGATCGCCGTGTCCGGCGCCTGTTCGCGAAGCTCGAGCGCTGCTCTCACACCTTCGTCGCGAAATGTGGGCGGCAGCCGGATGTCGACGATCGCGATCTCCGGTCGCTCCCGCGTCACCGCGTCAAGGAGCGCCTCCGCGTCCCAAACTGCCCCGACTACGTCGAAACCGTTGTCCCGGAGGAGACGGGTAAGGCCGTCGCGGAGGAGCGCCAGGTCTTCGGCGATTACAACCCGCACGGCAACAATGCTCGCACCGTCGTCGGGCCGCCGACGGGGCTCGTCACGTTCAGGCGGCCGTCCAGCGCCTGCACCCGCTGGCTGAGGCCCCTCAGGCCGTCGCCGCCGGGATCGGCTCCGCCGCGGCCGTCGTCCTCGACCTCGACGGTGAGCGTGTCGCGAAGGCGGCGGATCCGGATGTCGAGGCGCGTCGGGTGGGCGTACTTGATGGCGTTCGCGACCGCCTCCGCCACGACGAAATACGCGGCCGTCTCGACCGCGGGCTCCGGACGCAGGGCGACGTCGACCGACAGCTTCACCGCTACCGGGCTCCGGGCAGTGAGTGCGGCCACGGCGGCCTCGAGGCCGCGATCGGTGAGGATTGGCGGGTGGATTCCGCGCGCCAGGACGCGTAACTCCTCCAGAGCCTCGCCTGCGCCCCGCCGCGCCTCGGCGAGCAGCGCTTCGGCGGCCTCCGGATCCGTCTTCAGCTTCTGCTCGGCCATGCCCAGGCTCATGCCGAGCGCCACGAGGCGAGCCTGCGCACCGTCGTGCAGGTCGCGCTCGATCCGGCGGAGCTCGGTCTCCTGCACGTCGACCGCGCCGGCACGACTCGTCTCCAGCTCCTGGATCCGGTGTTGGCTTCGCGCGTAGAGGACGGCGGCATGGACGACTGCCGCCAGGGCGAAACCGAGCGTCGGCCAAATCGGCCAGAAGTAACCGCCGCCGGCGAGCGCCCAGACCGCGACGAGGAAGCCGAAGAGCACCGCGGAGATTCCGATCTGGATCGCCAGCGCCTTGCTGCCCAACATGAACCGCGTCGTGAACTCGGGTCGCTCGAGGACGAGGACGATCCACCCGGGGATCCCAACGACGAGCGACAGCGAAAGAATCGGCCAGATCGGCCAGAAGTACCCGCGGGTCGTCAGCGCCCAGATTACGACGAGCAACAGCGCAATGCTCGCGGCGACCAGGGCGTCGATCGTGAGCGCGCGGAGCAGCCTCGCTCTCCTCTCGGCCGTCGACCTCACCACAGTCTCACCCTCGCCCGAGAGCAACCCGGACGCAAGCCAACGCGAAATCGACGTCCACGGGCCGAGTAGGTGGGCCGTGCCGATGAGCACGGCGAAACCGACTGCAGCTAATGGAAGCGTCTCGGCGAACGTGTCGACGTTCGAGCGCCAGAAGATGTCCGCGTTGCCCACCCACCGGTACCAGATCGGAACGCTGATCAGCTGCAGCGCGAGGCTGAGCAGCGCCACCGGGACGAGCGCCACCGGCCAGCTGATGAGCAGATGGGCCTGCTGCTTCCAGAAGGCGCCGTGCCTGAGAACGCTGAAGCCGCGTCCCCAGAAGCCGGTCCCTCTGGCCGCAGGCGCTGTCCAGATCGCCGTGCCGAGCAGCTCCCGGACGAGGAACGCCTCCGCCTGAGCCAGCGCGGCGATCGCCAGACCAAGCCCGATCAAGAGCGGCACGACGAGCGGGGTGATCGCCAGGGCCAGCGTGATCGGCCAAGCGGCCAGCACCAGAATGAAGCCGGCAACCCCCAGCCCGAGCGCCGCTCCGTAGAAGAGCAGCGCTCGGTACGTCTCGGGACTGACGAGCGGTCTCAGCAGACGCGACATGCTTCTACCGGAGCTCCGGTGCCGGCCTTGGAGTTGAGCCCTCGAGCCTGAGCCGTGGCAGCCAGCCGAGCCAACGGGGCAGGTACCAGTTCCAGTCGCCGAGGAGCTTCATCGTGGCCGGAAGCAACACTCCTCTCACGATCGTGGCGTCGATCAGCACAGCCGTTGCGAGCCCGACGCCGAACTGCTTCATCATGATCAGGGAGAGCGTCCCGAAGATCGAGAACACGAACACCATCACGATGGCGGCGCTCGTCACGACGCCTGCTGTCGACTTGATGCCGTGGGCGATCGCGTCCTCCGTCTTCATGCCGCCGTCGTAGGCCTCACGGATGCGACTGAGGATGAACACGTGGTAGTCCATCGAGAGCCCGAAGAGGATCACGAACAGGAACACGGGTAGCCAGGCCATCACGCCGCCGGAGTAGTCGAACCCGAGGACGCCCTTCGCCCACTCGTGCTGGAAAACGAGCACGAGGACTCCGAAGGCCGCGGCGACCGAGAGCAGGTTGAGCACGATCGCCTTGAGCGCGATCACGATCGACCTGAAGGCGACCAAGAGAAGCAGGAACGCCAACGCGAGCACGAACGCGAAGACCAGCGGCGCCGTGCGGTGCATCGCGCTGTTGAAGTCCTTGGACATCGCCGCGGATCCGGTGATGCCCGACTCCACGCCCTCGACCGAGCCTGTCGTCTTCGGGATGACGTCAGTGCGCAGCGCCGAAACCGCTGCGTAGGAGGCG